>CAZEYY010000174.1:0-5321 GCA_964516485.1 uncultured Rikenellaceae bacterium | reverse complement strand
ACTTAGTACATGACAAAAAATGTCAACGTATTGATTGTTAATATCTTACGTTTGATATGTTAATAAAAACACGTCTTATTATTAGGATAAAACCTTGATATACAATATGTTGGAATAGTACTACCAATACCATTTCCGACTATGAATATCAAGGCTAACAACAAAGTTACAGTTTTATCGGATACGCTGAAAGAGTTCTTTGGAGACAAGATGAATCTTGCACGTATCAAGTTCTTTGGCTTATTTATCAGTGCATTATGCAAGGTACAGACTGTTTGTTTCGAAAAGCTGGCATGCAGTTTTGAATGTGATGCCAGGGCAGAATCATCACTTCGCAGGATACAGAGGTTCATATCCGAGTTTTCACTGGATACGGATCTGGTTGCCAGGTTTATTTTTGCTCTGTTGCCACATGATCCGCCATACAGGCTGGCATTGGACCGGACAAACTGGAAGTTGGGAGACAGGAATATAAACATTCTTACTCTTGGTATCGTATACAAAGGGTTAGCCTTCCCTCTTCTGTTCCACGTTATGCCAAAATTTGGTAACTCCGCGATGCAGGAACGTATAGATTTAATGAACCGTTTTACCAGACTCTTCGGCGCTGACAAGATAGAGTGTCTTTTGGCAGACAGGGAATTTGTCGGGGACAAATGGCTTGAATATCTCAACTCTTCAGGCATTGAGTATCATATACGTATACGTGAAAACTTCTGGGTTGAGATCCCCCGTAATGGTAAGCGGGTGAAGGCATGGTGGCTTTTCAATAACCTGAAGGTTAACCAGCGTGCCTTTTATCGCAGGATAGTTCGTGTCAATGGAGAACTCTGTTACCTCTCTGCTTCCAGGGTAATAAACAAGGAAGACGTTCCTGAGCTTCAGATAATAGTATCGTTCAAAAAACCTGATGAAGCACAGACCATTTATAAAGAAAGATGGCAGATTGAGTCTGCATTTAAGGCCCTGAAGACCAGTGGTTTTAACATTGAAGATACTCATCTGACAGATGTTGAGCGTGTAAGTAAACTAATGTCACTGGTGTTGATCGCTTATGTCTGGGCTTATAAGGCTGGAATATATCTTGACTCGCTCAGGCCCATTAAGATTAAAAAGCACGGCAGAAGAGCCAAGAGCTTGTTCAAGTATGGATTGAATTATATAGCCAACTTGCTTTTTAGCAGCGATATAAGTAGCTTTAACCAATGTTGTAAATTTTTGTCATGTACTTAGCTCATTTTATTATATTATGTTAAGGATCTGATCGCAGAAAGCGATATGAGCCGTATATCGGGCATTAAACGAGACCCGGTTAAAGTGAGAAATATTTTCAGGTCAATAGCAAGGAATACGGCAACGATGGTAGCCAAAACCACTATCGTTAAGGATATTAAAGAGTATGACAGCGGTGATATCACACGTCCAACCTTGTATGAATATCTGGATGCTCTGGAACGACTGATGATCATTGAAAACCAACCGGCATGGAGTACACATATCCGCTCGTCTGCATCGCTGAGAAAATCACCGAAAATGCATTTTACGGATGTCTCATTATCTGTAGCTGCATTGGGCGCCGACAAAGAATCGTTATTGAAAGATGTTAAGTTTACAGGTTTTTTGTTCGAATCACTTGCCACACATGATCTGCGGGTCTACGCCCGGGCAAATGATGCCACCGTCAGTCATTACTCTGATTCGAGTGGCCTGGAGATCGACTGCATTGTCCAGAAACGCAACGGTGATTGGGCGGCATTTGAGACAAAACTCGGTATGGGGATGATTAATGAAGCTGCTTTTAACCTGAAAAAACTAACAGCCACACTCGACATAAAAACTATAGGCCCCCCGAAGTCGCTGAATATCATTGTCGGAACCGGAGTAAGCCATACTCGTCCCGATGGTATTAATATTATTTCACTGGCCTCTTTGGGAGTTTAAGAATTACTGGTTTAACTCCCTGAATACTGTACAATTTTTTCGGGATTAGTGCGAACCCCAGGGGAAAGTACAGCGGGATTATTTCAGGGTTTGGTGATTGTCTTACCACATTTCTTCCGTCGTCGTACGAGATGAGCCGGAAAAGTAGGGGCAAGAACAAAAAAGGGACTTACTTACGAGAAAGGCATAATATGTAAGGGAAACTATTCAAATTTATCTTCTATCAAAGTATGAACCGTTCCAGCCCGTTATTACCAAATGCATAAAGCCTGCTACCTGATGCACAGATGGTTCCGTACCACGAATCTCCGAGATTGAGCAGCCTTTGGTATGACATATTTCTATCGCTCACATCAATAACCAGTATATCACTACAGGATATCCTGTTCCCTCTATTGGCATACAACAGAAGATACAGTTTGCCATCATCATAACAAACATCCTCAACAAGTAGAGTATAACCATTTGGGGTTGTGTTCTCACGGATTACAGCGAGCCTCTCTCTGACTATCGGGATGCCTGAATAATCGAGTGTCTCAAGCAATTGACCCGAATGGTTGTATTTCTCAATTACTGGCATATTATCCGAGACAGCAAATATGCAGGAATCAGTCCCTGACAGGTGCCGGTGATTCCTTATCCTGGTATGTATATCAGTATCAAAAACCTTCGGTTGACCGAATGGTTCTATAGCGGAGGTTTTAACATCAAACGAACAGAGACTATTTGTTTCTGACACCGAGCTCATGAACAACCTGTTCCTGAAGAGGAAAAAATTGAAACCTCCACTGTAATCAATTTTATCAGGAAGCCTGATTGTCTGCAGGTGACCATCTGATCTGAAAACCTCAAAACTACCATTACCATCATTGTAAACCCATAGTGAATCACCATGAACAATGATGTCTGATGCTCCAAGGAACTCTCCCGGCCCTTTACCCTTAGCCCCAAGATACCCAAGCAATTCTCCTTCCGGAGTAAGTTTGATTATCTGATTCCGCTCATAATCTGTAACATATAAGTATTGATCAAACACCATTGATCTCACATCTGACAGGTATGACGAATCACTTAAACGGTCAATTCTCATGTCAGATCTGAGGTACGAGACCGGCAACTCCTGATTCTTACAGGAGAAAAGGCACAGTGAGGTTATTATTAACCAGAAAATTCTATTCATAGGCAATCATTTCTAATTTTTCAGCCATTTTAGTATTCCGAGTACGAATTCACCTCATCACGAAGTTGTTCCCAGGAAAGGCGGTAACCCATAGTACGTAAACCTATATCTTCAGCAGCATTACTGATTCCTAGCATTGAGACTCCGGAACGGGTAACATATGATTTTGAACGAAGAGACTGCAAAGAATAATTCTTACTATAATATTTAGCTACCATTCTAAGACATGATGGTCCGCAGTCCATCGAATCAAGCTGCCTATAGAATGGAAATACTGACACTTTGTTACTTTTCCACTCTCACCAGAACCAGAACCGGGTTGTCTGTATCCTTCAGACTGTCTGCCAGATTTTCAAGATCTCCTTTCTTTTCCGGAAACTTGGGATTTGATTTTTCGAATGTATCTGAGGCAATGTATTCCCTGAACTTCATCGCTTCGACCCATGATATAATAATACTATCTCCTTTAATTGTCCTAGGCCAGAAGTTAGGCCCCCCATAAAGGTCATCATTCATCCCTTGTTCCGGAACGATCAATGCTCTAAAATTGTCTCTCTTTGATCCGATGAAAGAAAATAAATTTTCAGCTCCATTCAGAACCATAATCATTTCATAATAAATAAAATCCCCGAACTCGAATAAATTCCATGGTGTAAGATAACTCTTATAAGCTTTCTCCGAGAAATCAGGATTTATCCGGAATTTTGATCTGATATCCGGTGTAAGACGCCGCTTGCCAACGTCTATCACCATATGAGGCACAAATACTTTGCCTTTAAATGAGAATATAGTGTCGCAGTAAATCTCTTTCTTGAAAAGTTGGTTATTGTACTTATAAAATAGATTTTCCCCTTGATAAAAAACACCGGGTGCTTTTCTTTTCCATGGATAACGATTCGGAAATTCTTTTATAATATTTCCAATAGTATCCATAAGGATGTAACTATTTACAATATTCCCAAAATTATTGAAATAGTAACAAAGAATCCCATCCTCAGTAAATCTAAAGTTCTTACTATCTGATTTTTGAGGGTTTTTAAAAGTCCTTACAAATTCGCCGTTTTTAGAATAGACCAAAAATTTTTCTCCACTTGCAATATAGACTGATTCGTTTTCCGGATTTATATCTACATCAGCAACACCCATGTATTCAGTTGGTCCTCTTCCTTTTGTGCCAACTCGAGTGACAAACGAACCATCATAATTGAACATTTTGACATTAGTATAATCATAAATTAGAAAGTAGCTATTACCAAAGATGATATTATTTATCCGGGAGATGGCACTCAGTGAAGTAGTCTGTAAAGGGATATAATCTATCACAATAGCACCAATCTCAGACAAATTTACAGTTGACAACTCAGGCATTTCATTTAAGTCAAATACCAAAAGAGATGCCTTATCCCCAAGTGGCATATCCTTCCAGGTTTTATTTTCAGTTGGTCCATTGTTACTGCAACTAATTAGAAGGAGATTAATAAACAATAATTTTATGATTGACTTCGATTGATTTTTCATAATATACTAATTGTATTGGTATGACATTACTTACAAAGTTTAACTTGTAGGATTTATTGGGCTACTTACAGAAGCAGTCATCAGTGATCTCAAAAACATAAACATGCCCAATCAACGACTGATCAGTTCTTTCGAGGGGTATATATTCAATTCTCGTGGTGATTTCAGACAGATTCATCGGTTCGCTTCTGGCTTTGGAGAGATCAAGTTTGATCAGTCTTACAGGATCTCCCAGAGATGAGGAAGAGTCCTTGTTTTTGCATGACAGCAATATAAATGTGCCGCAGGCTATCAGAGTGCACAATATTCTCATATCTCTTTATGGTTATTTCCGTACATGTATAAAGAATAGCGACAGCTTGTCTAATTGCATACTCCCAAGAACCGGATAATGATTATCGTGACAGTATCCGATCAGGTGTCTCCCGGATTATTGAGAGGACTCATTAAATGTACGAAAAAAGGCAATAATGAGGCTTAAGATTATGTTTTAACTCAATTCCCAACGAGTCATGCCGATGCCAATAAACAACCCGGAAACTCGTCATCTGTCAGGGTCTTGCCGCGAATCATTACTTTACTTGCATCAAAGAAATAATGGGCATCTGTATAAAAAACGAATCCTGCTATCATTATTAATTCAATCTAACCAGAACGAGGATCGGATTATCTGTATCTTTCA
>CAZEYY010000173.1:0-5371 GCA_964516485.1 uncultured Rikenellaceae bacterium | reverse complement strand
CTATTCTATAACCAAGGGAATGTGATTCTCCTGCTATATCAACAAGCATTTTCTTAACTTCATCCAAATAATATTGCGGAATCTTATCGTATGCATCAACAACTGTGTGATCAGCAATAATCTGACCATATTGAAATACAGAAATCTGAACTAATAATAATACAATGAATGCTTTCTTCATTGTCCTGGAGTATTCTTTACATTTTTTTGACAAACACATTGTATTCCATGACTAACATAGCTATTTTAACGATAAATAAAGAGCAAATGTTACATTGCATAAAAGTATCCCTAACTTTATTAAATATAGTTACAGTTTTATCTGCAAGTCTTGCATAATTCACACATTAATATATTGTAATAGCCTAGTATGTATCAATGCTATGTTAAATCATAAAAACTCATTGTCATTTCAATTGAAAATTTGTGTTTAGTAAATCTAATATCAATTTATGCGCCTAATTGCAAATTATTTATGTTAAGGCAATTGTCTGTAAGGAAAAGACTGCTAAAATACAAAATCTATAATGTACCGTGATAGAGTTTAATCAATTGTGCTCAGACGCTTATCAAATAGTGATTAATACAATTTGTGATTACATATTCCATTTTCCCAGACCAGACTACTATATTACTAATAACCAACATAATACTTTAACACTCATTTCACCTTATTGAGTTATTCCCTTTGCACGCAGATGGGCCTCCAGTGATTTCGCATAAAAAACTCTTAGAAAAAACCGTCTGACATCTGCAAAGTTTAACCAGTACCATCAGAGGTTTCCAACGTTTTCCATCAGAGCAACCTTAAAATTTATTAGTCCAACTTTATGTTTGATGTAACTTGAAGTTGAATTTCACGTTTATAATGAAACGACAAGTTAAATACCACAAGATGAATCAGTATAAACTGCTCCTTTTAGGAATTACAACCGTGCTGGCAGGATACAGTGCTGAAGCCCAGCATACCCCATACAACCCAATATCCAGCAGGGTATTTACACCCTTTGTCATCAACCCGGCTATAGCGGGAAGCAAGGACTTCATGGCCCTCGATCTTTCAGCCACAATCCAGGGTGAGTACTACTCTCAACTCCTTAGCGGCAACTCACGCATAGCGAAGAAAGGTCCAAGATACTTCGGGGCACCCGTCGCGAAAAGCTTCACACAGATCGGAATGGGAGCCGCACTATTCAACGATGTATCAGGACCCTCACGAAACCTCGGCTTAAGTATCGCATCATCTTACCATATTCCGCTGAACGAAAAGAACCTTTCATTTCTATCAGCAGGGATTGCGCTCAAAGGAATCTACAACATGACAGACTCCCTCCCGGATCCAGGCGTACCAGCCAGAAATGCGTTCATTCCCAATGCCGATGCAGGCATTTACCTTTACGGTCAGAAATTCCACGTAGGGCTGTCCGCAACCAATGTCCTTGGCAGTATGACAGACAGTATAAACATGGCCATATACAAGATCCCTGTCTCAAGGCAATACTTTTTTATTGCAGGATATAAATTCGTCCTCAGCAAGTCGCTAAACATAATCCTCGAACCATCTCTGATCGTCAACCTTGACGATTCGCTGGACTTCTCTGACAAGAACAGTTACAACCCCATGCTGAAGCTGTATATGGACGCTTTCTGCATAGGTTCTTACCTTCACAGCTATGACAACCTGACCTTTTTCTTCCAGTATAAGTTCCCGAGTTTCTACATCGGGACTCTCGTCGACTTCCCGGTAAACGTCCCGTTCTATAAGCAGGACCTGACAGTGGAGATCGCAGCCGGATTCAACTTTGGCGGAGCAGGATCCTCTCCCAGAAACAGGTATCAATGGTAAAACTTAACGAAAAAATCATGAAATCACTTATAATATGTCTTACGATATCGTTCCTGCTTGGGTTTAAAGCAGAAGCATCCTATGACAGAGACCCGGGTTCAACCTTCCCGGCATATACAAAACACAATAATCTTCCGACTGATACAACCGGCAGCACAAATCTGCTGATCAGGCCTTTTCTTCTGGAAATAATCGCGCCATCATCAGGTGTTCAGTTTTACCGCGACGGTATTATTTTTCTTTCTCACGCCAAAGTCGATGAGAAAGTACCGGAGAAACATCTCTCCTTCGGAACCTTGAAGACCTTTATGACTCTTGTGCAGGACACTACACCCGGCGAGTTCATGCCTTTCGTTGTCTCTTCAGACATAGTATTTCCAAGTGAGGCAACTACCTTCACTGACGATTTCAATACGATGTATCTGAGCCTTATACCTCCAAGGGCTGGTAAGGAACAGATATTTAAAGCTGTTTACAGAACCACCGGCTGGGATATTGAAGATAAACCTCTGAGCTTCTGCGATGAAAACTTCATCTTTACTCACCCTTCACTTTCATCTGACGGCACAATAATGGTCCTTTCATCTGATCTTACCGGTACCTCAGGAGGTTTAGACCTTTATGTGGCCAGGAAGGAAGGTGAGAAGTGGGGTAAACCTGAAAACCTCGGCAGACAAATCAATTCAACGGGAAATGAACTTTTTGCATACCTCGACAGCCATAACAACCTTTACTTTTCTTCTGACAGCCTCCCCGGCGAAGGAGGATACGACATATTTATATGCAGGTATGATGACGGTAAATGGGAAAAACCGCATAATCTGTCCAAAATCATCAATACAAAATATGATGAAGTCGCCTTCACTGTGAGCAGAAAAGACAACAGGACTGCATTCTATACATCGCGGAAAAAGAATGGGAAGAGCAAATGTGATCTTATAAGCGTGACAGCAAAGACAGCTGATACAAATACAGAAAAATCCAGCTTACCAAATCAATTACTGGCATTGGCAGGCGCAACAGACCCATTGCCTGCTGCATCAACTTACATGGCAATACAAACCAGCCCGACAGTTACTGAGCAGGTTAAAACAGAAGCTCAAACGAAGCCGGCAGAAACCAGTGCAGCGTCCAAACCAACTGCCGAACCAACTTCCGTGACAACCCGGCCAACATCGGCCACAAATAAAGAGCCACAGGTTGCCCAACCAAAGACTGAGGCCGCAAAACCGGCACCTGCTGAGAAGAAAGATGACGTTGTCTACAGGGTCCAGATCCTGGCAAATACACGGCCTGTAGGGAGTAAGAATATTCCCATTGCAGGTACCACCTATAAATCCTATGAATACCTGTATAAGGGAGGCTACAGAACAACAATCGGAGAATTCAGCACACTGGCTGAGGCGATAAAACTTCAGAACGTTTGCCGTCAGAACGGGTACCAGGAGGCTTTCGTGGTAGCCTTCAGGAATAATGTACGCGACACAGATCCGGCACTGTTCAAATGAAGGGCATAAGTACAATAACAAGTCTCATTAGCGGATCCGGGAACCAGGGTCCGTTTCTTTTTGGTAGAAACCGAGTTTGTCACACAAAACTTCGTTTCAAAGGGAGCTGTAAACTCGTTTTCGTCAATAATTAAGATCTGTTAGTCAAAATCAAACTAGTACTGTAAAATCGAGGGCTGCAGAATCGAGCCCAATATATTACTGTTTACCAGATACTTATATTGAGAATATATCCTCCTCAGAATAATTACCCAAATATTCAGGTAAAAATTAGCAGGTTTTGACAAGAATCTGTCAACATGTCTTTAACTGTTGAAATCAGTTGACCAATGAAGCTTTTAGTCCAGTTAATTCTCAATCCGAACTATCCTACTCGCTCATTATTAGTTGGCAACAGATTTAACAGATCGTACCTTTACATTGAGAATAAAAGAGAAGCAACTGAACAAGGAGAGCTGAATAGCAAAATGAATCTGCGGTCATGTGAAGTTGGATGTGGACGCAATAACAGGACCACTACATTCATGTTACCTGACAGACTAAAACACCCGTGAAGTCCGTTATTCACTTACCCGGTTTCAGAGGCTGACTAAAAATGAAGAACTGCTGATGGATATTTTCAGTACTCTATATCGTTTACATATCATTCCATTCATCAAGAAATGGAATCTGCTCAACTTAATCCTTGGGGCACTCGATATCTTTGCCATATTCCTGGCGTTTGAGACTGCCTACCTTATTATCTATGCAGGTGCTGGGCTCGGACCATTCTTTTTCACGAACAGGACCTTCCTGCTCATGTTCCTGGGAGTCACTCCTTTCTGGCTTCTGGCTCTCTACCTCCTGAAAGCAACAGAAATCCCCCGATCCAAGCAGTATATTTCGATTTTCTGGGAGTACTTTCTTGCAGCCGGGACTATATTTCTGCTCTTCCTTGTGATCTATTTCCTCTTCAAACTATATACAGTATCCAGAACTTTTATTGTACTGATCCCTCTTTTCGGATTTGCATACCTTTTTACACTTCGAATCCTCGAATACAAGGTATTCAAGCAGTACAGGGCGAAGGGGTTTAACTTCCTGAATGTGGTCCTGATAGCCGACACATCATCCCTTCCATTCATAGAGATTCTGCTGGAACACAAGGAGTGGGGTTACAAGATTGTGGCAATCTTCACCAGCTCCGATGCCATAAAGGAAAAATACGAGGAGACGATTATCATTCTGCCTGAAGGCTTTATCGAAGTTCTGAACGACCTCATGGAGGTGGATATGATCGATGAGGTTCTATATGCAAAGAGCAAAATCCTTCCGTCGGAGGTCAGGAAGATTGTTCGCTCCTGCGAGGAACTGGGCGTTGTCTTCAGTCTTATGTACCGCGATGAAAAGCTCACCCTCTCTAATGCTGTCAAAACCGAGATTGCAGACCGCAAATTTCTGACTTTTATCAATGTTCCACACAATCAGTATGCTCTGGGGGTTAAAAAAATAATGGACATTTTCGGCTCTTTGCTGGGAATTATTGTGCTATCTCCGATTCTGGTAATACTGGCTGTGATGATTAAGATGAGCTCACCCGGACCGGTGATATTCAAGCAGCCTCGTGTTGGCCTCAGGGGGCGCCAGTTCCAGCTTCTTAAGTTCAGAACCATGGTAAACAACGCAGAGGAGATGAAAAAAGAGCTGGAGGAACTGAACGAAGCGGACGGGCCTGCGTTTAAGATTGCAGATGACCCGCGCGTGACAAAGGTTGGAAAATTCCTTCGCAAATCAGGACTGGATGAACTTCCCCAGCTGTTTAACATATTAAGGGGGGAGATGTCGCTGATTGGCCCCAGACCTCCTCTGCCGGAAGAAACCACACAGTATGAGCGTTGGCAGCTGAGGCGGTTATCGGTCAAACCGGGATTATCATGCTTCTGGCAGGTGCAGCCTGACAGAAATAGTATTAAATTCGAAAAATGGATGGAACTTGACCTGGCATATATCGATAATTGGTCGCTGCGACTTGATTTCG
>CAZEYY010000172.1:0-5396 GCA_964516485.1 uncultured Rikenellaceae bacterium | reverse complement strand
TTTACTTTTTTTGTACCCTGATTTCAGAATTAATAAAGTTTCTCATGAGTGAAAAACAAAGGACTCTTGCAAAAGAGATCAGTCTGACCGGCAAAGGTTTACATACCGGGATTAATGTCACAATAACTTTTAAACCGGCTCCTGCAAATCACGGATATAAGTTCTGCAGGGTTGACCTTCCCGGGAAACCTGTCATCGATGCACTTGCCGAACATGTTACAGATACATCGAGGGGAACAACACTTGTTCAGAATAACGCTTCGGTTCAGACAATTGAGCATGTTCTTGCCGCCCTTCATGGTTTAAGGATTGATAATGCTCTTGTAGAAATGAATGGCCCGGAAGCTCCCATTATGGGAGGTTCATCATGGAAATTTGTTGAAGCAATTAAGGAGGCCGGGATTACTGAGTTAAAGGAAGACAGAAATTATTTCGTCGTAAAACATAAAATAACTTATTCCGATGAGGAGCACGGTGTTGACCTTATAGTTTATCCTGATGATCATTTCAGCATCAATGTGCTTATTGACTATAATTCGAAGATACTGGGCAACCAGTACTCTATTCTTGATTCAATAGATGATTTCGAGAAAGAGATCTCCCGGAGCAGAACCTTTGTGTTCTTCCATGAGCTGGAACCTCTTTTCAAAATGGGTCTCATAAAGGGTGGAGACCTTGACAATGCAATAGTCATTCTCGAAAAAGAGGTGGAACAGTCTGAGATAGATCGCATTGCAAAGCTTTTCAACAGACCGGGCATCAGCACTCATACAGCAGGGATTCTTAATAATACTGAACTCAGGTATCCAAATGAGCCTGCCCGACACAAGTTACTGGACATTATGGGAGACCTTGCACTTGTTGGTCACCCGATAAAGGGAAAGGTTGTTGCCACGCGTCCGGGCCATCTTGCAAATACAAGGCTCGCGAAGGTAATGAGGCAGGAAATGAAAAAGGCCCTGATGAAGAAGGATATTCCTGTCTATGATCCTTCACAACCACCTGTTCTTAGCCTTGAAGAGGTCAGGAAGCGCTTGCCGCACAGGTTTCCCTTCCTGCTTGTTGACAAGGTTATCTCACTGGAGGAGAGCAGTATTGTGGGTATTAAAAATGTGACTTTTAATGAGGCTTTTTTCCAGGGCCATTTCCCTGATGAACCGGTGATGCCTGGTGTGCTTCTTGTTGAAGCCCTCGCCCAGACTGGTGGTCTGCTCGTTCTGAGCACTGTTGATGAACCTGAAAAGTATTCCACATATTTTCTTAAAATTGATAAAGTTAAGTTCAAGAATAAAGTCGTTCCCGGCGATACCGTTATACTGAAAATGGAACTTACCGATCTTATCAGGAGAGGTATCGTTACAATGTTCGGACAGGCATTTGTCGGAAATAAGCTTGTCCTTGAAGGAGAACTTACAGCACAGGTTGTTAAGAATAAAGTTTAAGACAATGATTTCAAATCTGGCTTTTGTACACCCGGAGGCAAAACTTGGCAGTAATGTTACAGTCGAACCTTTCGCATTTATTGACAGGAATGTTGAAATTGGCGACGGAACCTGGATAGGGCCGAATGCAACAGTAATGTATGGCGCAAGGATAGGAAAAAACTGCAGAATATTTCCGACAGCCGTAATTTCAGGCATCCCTCAGGACCTGAAATTTGTCGGTGAGGAATCGACTGCCGAAATAGGAGACAATACCACAGTAAGGGAAGGCTCGACAGTTAACCGCGGAACGGCTGCTGTTGGAAAAACTGTTATCGGCAATAACTGCCTGCTGATGGCTTATGCACATGTAGGACACGACTGTGCGATTGGTGACAATTGCATTATAGGCAACAGCTGCGGACTTGCCGGAGAAGTTAAAGTACATGACTGGGCGATAATAAGCGGAGGGACCCTTGTACACCAGTTTGCAAGGATAGGTGCACATGTATTCGTTGGCGGCGGCTCAAAGGTCAGAATAGATGTTCCGCCTTATGTAAAAGCCGACAGGGAACCGCTTTCCTACATGGGACTTAATTCTGTTGGTCTTGCAAGACGGGGTTTTGTAAAGGAAAAAATCGATGAGATACATAATATCTACCGAACAATATACCTCAGCGGTCTGAACAACTCACAGGCTATTGAAAAGGTACTGAATGATTTTCAACCCTCACAGGAGAGAGACTATATTATTGATTTCATTAAGTCATCCGAGAGGGGAGTCATAAGGGCAAAATAGCGCTCAGCTATTTCCTGCCGCTCCAGCCCTGGGCTGTGAGCTCGACTTCCGAGCCATCATCACCTGCAATAAAGTACCCTGTTCCGGAGGCTGTCATGTGACCAATTACCTTTACAGACTTCAGCTGTCTTATTCTTTCAGCATCTTCAAGGGCTACCGAAAAGAGAAGCTCATAGTCCTCGCCTCCGTTAAGCGCCGGCGTTACAGGATCGATATTGAATTCTTCTGCAGCCCTGCCTGTTTCATAATCTACAGGTATCCTGCTGTAGAAGATCCTGCACCCTGTGCCGGAGCTCCTGCATATCTGAATAAGATCTGAAGCAAGGCCTTCTGTAACATCTATCATGGCTGTCGGTTTTATACCTGCACCGGCAAGTTCCTGTAATACTGCTGCTGGAAATTCAGGCTTAAGCTGCCTGCCTGCCACATAGTCAAATCCCGACAGATCAGGCTGTATGTTTTTATCCTTTTCATATAGTCTTCTTTCCCTTTCAAGAAGCTGAAGCCCCATGAAGGATGCTCCAAAATCTCCTGTAACACAGATCAGGTCATTAGGCCTGGCAGTGTCTCTTCTTATTATATTCCCTTTTTCAGCTGATCCGACAGCTGTAACTGATATTGTAAGACCGGTAACAGAACTTGTTGTATCACCGCCGGCAAGATCAGTCTTGTATTTTTTGCATGCCAGGCTGATGCCTTCATAAAAATCCTCAATCTGCTCAACAGAAAAACGGGAGCTGATGCCAAGCGAAACAAGTAATTGTTCCGGAGTGCCATTCATTGCATATATGTCTGATATTGCCCTGATTACAGTCTTGTAACCCAGATGCTTCATGGGTGTGTATATCAGATTGAAATGGATTCCCTCGAGCAGAAGATCAGTTGATACAAGTGTCATCTTTTTGCCATTTTCAATTATGGCGGCATCATCACCTGTGCCTTTTACAGTGGATTTATTTACAGGCTTGAAGTCACTTGTAAGATGACTTATAAGTCCGTATTTGCCAAATTCACTAATCTGTGTTCCCTTTTCACTCATATCATAAATTTACAATATCACGGCCAAATGGACTTAGTGCGATTGCAGTAAGCTTGAAATGCTGTAAACCAAATGGAATTCCGATTATTGTTATACACAGAAGAGCTCCGAACAGTGCATGTGTTACAGCTATCCACAGTCCGCCGCAAACCAGCCAGAGTATATTCATAATTATGTACAGGCAGCCCGAGGCTCTTGAATGTACACGTGTGTCCCTTCCAAAGGGCCATAGTGCAAGCGCTGCCATCTTTAGAGTCTGAACGCCAAAGGGTATACCAACAATAGTGATCATAAGAATAATGCTCCCTATCAGATACTCAATAGCAACGACAATTCCTCCGAACAGGAGCCATACAAGATTTCCCAGCACACTCATGTTATTCCAGAATTACTGTTTTGTCTTTAGGATATTTTACAGAATATGATAGTATTATCTGTTTAGATTCCTGGGCTTTGAGTTCCAGGTCCCATTTCACTTCTCCTGTTTCACTTATCAGTTTCCCTCCCGAAATTTCAACAGGTTCCACAGTAATACTGCTGTTAGTTGAAACGGGTATCTGGTCCTGAAGAGACAGTTTAATACCGGCAGCTTTATTATTCCTGATAGTAATAAGGAATGAATATGTTTCAGTTTTATTGGCGCCTATTACCTTTTTACTTGTGAAATCCTGCCTCTTTTCTCTTTTTACAAGTATACTGTTATCTGTTCCGAGTGAAATTGCAAGAGTGTCTTTAAGCTGACTGACATCAAGGTTTGTCTTTCCCACAAATGAATTCTCGAAATACAATGTTGCTTCACCTGCCTGGAGGTTCATCTTTGCCCAGTCTGCTATGTTGGCAGTAAGATATGCATATTGTGACAATTTGGGCAATGTCACATATTTGTATTCTGCATCAGAAATAAGTCGCTGGATTTCAACCACCTGTATTTTTCCATCAGCAGGTATTGAATATGGCACAGAAACATCAAAAGTCACTGTAGTTTCACCTGTCTGAACCTTAACAGGAGGCGGAGGAGCCGGAGATTCTTCGATCATTTTGGCTTCTTTTGTAACAGCAGCCACTTCCATCATTGCAGGAGCTTCTGCCAGGTCAGCGATACCCTTGTTTGACCTTGACATCAGCATGCGGGGCTGAACATAAAAATCAATCATCCAGGGATACATTGAAGGAATATCGCCTGAAACCCATGGAGTGGCATTAGAGAAGCTCAGTCTTACATCCTTCCATTCAACGCCTGTATTCTGATAAACGTTAGCCTTGTAAAAAATTGTCACAGGATTCCTGATATCGGTAACCCTGATGTCGTATGAAGGATACCAGCCGGCATTCATTACAACATAGCTAAGTGTAATTTTCCCGGAGACCTGTTTTTCTGAAGATACAGTCACAAATACTTCACCAGAGGGAAGATTCTGTTTTCCAAGCTTTTCTGATATTTGTTGCTGAATTGCTGCAATCTGCTTTTCGTAATCCTTAATTAGCCTGTTCTTTCTGACAACGCTGATACCTACCTGCTCCATATTATTAGTATACAGGTCCATGATACTCCTGATCTGTTCCACTGATACAGTCGTTTCCTTTACAAGCAATGCCCTGTTGGCTGTAAGGAAAGCCTCTTTTTCCTTAAGAGCAGCAATAGCAGTCTTTTCGTCCTCAACTTTCAGCTGGAGTGCCTCCATCTGGCTCCTGAGGCTTTTTATTTCAGGCGCCTCATCAAGGTTTTTGAGATAATTATTCTGATGATTAACAGACAGAATTGTGAATTCCCCGAAACCTTTAACCTGAACACTCTGCGGATCAATATATGGAGACAATTCAGCGAGTTTCAGCACTGATTTACCTGGCATGAGAGTTACTGATCCCTCGTGATCGGCCTGTGCCCTGTCGGGGAACACGGTAATATGCTTCAGTTCAGCTTTTACATCCTTAACAGGTTGTGCATTGAGCAGGCAGGATGCTAGAATTCCTGCCATGGTTATTGCATAATGCTTTCTCATGGTATGTTCAATTAGCACACTAAAGATAATTATAATATTGCTATAATGTCTTTATTCCCCGTTCAGAAGCCTGTAACAGTATGCAGATGACTGACTGAACCTCCTGATTGTCCGTTTTCACCTGCAGGCTGTTCCTG
>CAZEYY010000171.1:0-5417 GCA_964516485.1 uncultured Rikenellaceae bacterium | reverse complement strand
GACATTTGCAGACCCGCCCATCGTATTTGACTGGGTGATCTGAACACCGGCAACACGACCTGAGAGGGTACTCACAACGTTCTGGGTACGAACTTTCGAAAGGTCGTCACCCTTAACATCCTGGACAGCATATCCAAGGGCTTTCTTCTCACGTGAGATACCGAGAGCTGTTACAACAACTTCGTTCAATCCTACGAGATCTGATTCCAGTACACCGTCAATTACGCTGCGGCCGCCAATCTCCACCTCCAAGGATTTCATCCCGATATAAGAGAAAACAAGAGTAGTTGCACTTGCAGGAACGGTAATTGAGTACTTACCGGTAACATCGGTTGATGCTCCTATTGTCGTGCCCTTCACCTGAACTGTTACACCAGGAATTGGACCTTCCCCCTCCACTGCAGAGGTAATTGTCCCTGTAATGACTCTTGTTTGTGCAAAGGTGTAGCCACCTAAAAACACAAACAATGCAATTAGCAGAAATAGTTTCTTCATACAAATTAGTTTTAGGTTTTAATTTAATATGTTAAAGATATAACTAAGAATTAAAACTTCAAAATGTTATAAAAAAACTTAAAAAACTCACCATGATATTTATCATTTTCAGATTAACCAAAGTTTTTGCATTAAAAAGGGGGTGCCACTGCAGCGACACCCCCTCATTTAATATCTGAAAAGAATCCTATTTTTCTGAACCTCCGGCCCACCAGATTTTATCTGTATAGATATTAACATCGGGGATATTTGCTGAGTTAGATGATTCTTCACTTGTCGGATAAGAAAATCTCCATACAAAGCCAACGGAGTTATTGAAAGGATTGTTCAGTGTCAGGAAGGATGGAACTCTCCTGTAATCATTATATGCTTCTATAGCTTCAAACTCATACATTGCAATCCACTTCTGCATCAGGATTTCCTTAATCTCATTTCCGGCTGTAAGCCTTGGAAGCACTTCTGCATTATAATAGGCTGTTCCTGCAGCAGCAGTAAGTCCATGGAACTGGAAGTTAGCCTCAATTGCCTGTTGAAGAGATGTTTGCCAGGTAGCATCTGATATTCTGAACTTAGCTTCAGCTTCAATGAATTTAAGTTCATGATAAGTCATCAGTGGTGTAGCAGCTGTTCTGCCATTTCCTGTCTTTGCAGAAGTTGAATATACTCCACCCTGTGTCTGTGTAGCTATTCCGTTAGGTGCAGGATTATAAGCACCTTCAATCTGCAAGAAGTATGCAGAAATTCTTGGATCTGTCCTGAGTACCATCTGGTCATACAGGGTTTTGCTTACTGACAGGTGACTTCTGTCATTCAGAAACTGGAACCATGGATTCTCACCTGTTGCAGTTGCTTCATAACGTGCAAAAACAAAGTTGTCAGCATTGCTTGCAATTGCACCGGCTGCTATTGCTGCAAGAGCTTTTGATGCAGCTGTATTGTCAACATTTGAAAGGCGCAGGCTGTAGCGTGCTTTTAGTGCATTTGCAGCTTTAATCCATTTCGATTTTGCTGTTGAAGCGGTTCCTCCATATATATAATCGCCTGTTGCAGAGAATGTTGTCACTGTATTCATTGTGGCTATACCTTCATCAAGCAGAGACATAATTTTCGGATATATGTCAGATTGTTTGTCAAAAACAGGCTGCAGGTTTGCAGCGCCTTTCAGAGCTTCTGTCCAGGGCACCTGACCCCACATATCAGTAAGAACAGCAAGGTTATAAGCTGTAAGTATCTGGGCAATACCACGAACATACGGATTATTGTCATCACCAGTCTCAGGATCTGTCTTCTTAATGATGTCATCAAGTATCATAAGCAGGTCATAAAGCTGGTTCCAGGAGTTGTTCATAACAGAACCTGATTCCTGTCCGATACGCTTATCAGCCTCATTAGATTGCCCCCATGTTCCAGCACTATGTTCAATAAACACAGTAGCATACCAGGCAATATCAGAGCCTGTGGTTTCAACAGCAGTCTTCAGGATGGCATCGGGCAGCTCACTTTGTGCACTCATTGTCAGAGCATTGTCCCTGTCCTTGTTGATGTCATCCATAAGATCCTCGCTGCAGGCATTAACTAGCAGCATGGATATTGCGATGAGAAGTATTTTGATTGATTTCATATTCTTATGCATTTTTCAGATAATTAAAAAGTGAGGTTCAGGGAAACACCATAAGATGTTGTCTGTGGTAATGACATATATTCAAAACCGCCGACACCATTACCCATACCCTGTGAAGTCTCCGGGTCAACATTAGGAAGAGTAGACCACAGAAGGAAGTTACGTCCGATAAGGGAAACAGAGGCTCCTTTAAGTTTCAGCGGAGAGATCAGACTTTTAGGGAGAGTAACACTAAGTGATACTTCTCTCAGCTTTATATAAGATGTTTCATAAACAGCCATCTCGTCAATGTTCCCGAAAAGATCAGCATAGAAGTCAGGATATGCCAAGATATCATCAGGGCCACCACGGACTATGTCGTTCACTTCACCGGTTGACGCTTTCACGCCGACTCCCTTTGCATTTTCAGTATCCTTGTACTGGAACGGGGTTGTTCTGTCTTCAGTGAAACCGGCTGAGCCATAAAGAGCCATGAGGCGGTTGGAACCTGAATAAATATCACCTCCCTGTTTCCAGTCAACCTGGGCTGAAAGTGTAACAAATTTGTATTTGAAAGAATTCACCAGACCCAGAATGAAGTCGGGCGAAACATCGCCTATTTTGCCTGATTCACCAGCCATAGGCATACCATAATAATAACTAGTGGGATCATCATCAATGAGGATATTGCCATCGTCATCCCTTGCCATCTGAACTCCATAAATTGTAGGATAAGTATAACCTGCATAAGCTCTGACGTTGGGTGTTACATAACCTGCAAGACTAACACTTTCAATGCCTTCTGCAAGTTCAGCCACCTTGTTAATAATCTTTGTGAAGTTGACGTTCATATCCCACTGGAAGTTTGGCGATTTAACAGGTGTAAGGTATAGAACAGCCTCATGAGCGGTTGTTGTCATCTCCCCTGCGTTTGTTACAAAGCTTGAATAGCCTGTTGAACCAGCCATCGGTACAGAGAAAATCTGGTCGGTGGCAGTCTGGTCAGAAAATGTATAATCAAGTCCGATTCGGTTGTCGAGGAATTTCAGTTCGAGTCCGATTTCCCAGTTCTTTGTATTCTGTGGTTTCAGGTTTGGATCATAAAGGGTCTGGTCAGGCCTGAATCCTGAAACACCACCGAGAGGATACACAATACCGTCAGAAAGGAATCCGCTTCCGGCACCACCCTGAATATATACTTTTTCATTATATGTTCCTGCCTGGCCAACCTGTGCATAGGATGTACGGATCTTTCCATAGGGAAGGATCTTGTTATCTTTAAGTGCAGGCAATTCAGTAAATATAAATCCGAGTGAAAGTGAAGGATAGAAGAATGAACGGGCTCCGCGAGGCATGCTTGAAACAACATCATACCTGCCTGTTCCGTTGAAATACAACATACCTTTATATGATAAGCCGAGGTTTCCATAAGTACCTACTGTCCTTCCCCATGATTTAGCCTCGTCAGCTGTCTGGGTTGTTGTATTCGACATATTCTGCCAGCCTGGTACTGTAAATCCGGTACCGTCCATGGTCCATGATCTGCTCTGTGAATCATTGAATTCGTTTCCGACTACAAGGAGCATATTGAGATCAGGTGTAATATCCTTATTAATTGTAACATTAAGGAGAGAGTTTACCACCGATCTCATAACTCCGTAATTGTTTATTGAACCTCCTGTCGGAGCCCTGTAACCAAATACCGGATTTGCAGGTGTTGGATAATCACCGGCTGTAGGAAGAGCCTGGCCGGTAGTTGCACTTCCTGCCTCATAAACATTCTCGTTATCAGTTGTATATGTGTCAATACCAATCTGATACCTGATATTCAGCCATTCAATCGGGTCATATTCAAGATATGAATTCCCAAAGAATCTTCTTGTCTGTTCAAGAAATTTGTTATTCTCAAGTGCCCAGCGCGGGTTTTCACCCACTGCACCGCGTCTGTAGCTGATCTGCCTGTATTGTCCCAGAGGACCATCCATGTGGTAAGGTGTTCCCATGAGGTCAAACGAAGCCGGGGCGCCCATAACGGTAAACAACCAGCTGTCATTTCCTGAAGGAAGTTTCTGAAGTGATACATCGGAATAATTACCTGAGAACCCGGTCTTCCATTTATCACCAAGATTAACATTGGCAGATGCATTTGCAGTATATCTGCCCATGCCTGAATTCTTTACAATAGCATCCTGGTTTGTGGAACTTACACCGAACAGGTAATTTCCAAGAGCTGTTGAATTACTGACATTCACGCCATTATACCATGTCGATCCATTCTGAAAGAAGTTTTTTGGATTGTTGTAGGCAACAGGATCAACCCATTTACCTTTGTAAGGATCAAACCACTGGCCTGAATGCCCCTGCGAATTACCTCCATAAACAGGTATTCCAGGAAGATCAGCAATTTTTGGACCCCATGAATAAGAAAATGCATTGTAAAAATCTTCATAATAACCCTGTGCATAAGTCTGCTGAACATCAGGAAGGGTTGCAGCCCTGTCAGTTGTGAATGATGAAGTCACATTTACTGTAGGAATACCCTTTGAAGATGATTTACCGCTTTTCGTTGTGATAACAATGACTCCATTTGAAGCTCTTAGTCCATATAGAGCTGCGGCGGCCTGACCTTTAAGAACGTTTATTGATTCAATGTTGTTAGGATCAAGATCGAGTGCCCTTGATGAGGAATAAGAACCTGTTACGTTCTGTGTGTAATCAGAACCTGAGGAGATTGGCATGCCATCAACAACATAAAGAGGCTGGTTATTACCATCGAATGAACGGGCTCCCCTGATAAATATTGTAGATGGTGCTCCCGGCATACCGGATGACTGTCTGACTTCAACTCCTGCAATCTTTCCTGAAAGGTTTGTTGAAAGGTTTGGGTTAGCTGCCCGGGAAATTTCTTCGGTTGATATATCCTGTACAGAATAGCCGAGTGACTTCTTTTCCCGTGATATACCCATAGCAGTTACCACAACCTCACTTAGTCCAATAAGATCCGATTCGATTGTGATGTCAACTACTGATCGTCCACCAATTTCAACCTCGGTAGTTTTCATCCCTATATAAGAGACGATCAAAGTTGTTGCATTTGACGGTACAGTAATTGTATACTTGCCATTAAGATCAGTTAAAGCACCAATTGTTGTGCCTTTAACCTGTACTGTAGCCCCTGGTATAATGCCTTCACCGGCTACGGCTGAGCTAACAGTACCAGATATTACATTTGTCTGGGCATGAAGGATGGCAAATCCCGCAAACACAAACAAAGTAATCAGTAATAGTTTCTTCATAAATAAAGGTTTTAGGTTTAATTTTA
>CAZEYY010000170.1:0-5420 GCA_964516485.1 uncultured Rikenellaceae bacterium | reverse complement strand
ATAAAGTAAGGTATATAGCCCCTCTTTGCTTAGCAGAGAGGGGTTGGGGTGAGTTCGTGCTGGTACACTGTCTACAAAATTTGCAGGTAAACCAATATTTCGCTTGAAAAATTTTGTCATCTGAAAAAGATATTATACTTTTGACTGTTTGGTTAAACTATATGGTTTATGTTTAAGGTTAAATATTTTGGTTAAGATGTCAGAAAATGATAAGCTCACAGAGGATGTGATATTTGAAGCAGCCACTGAAGAATTCCTTGAGAAGGGACTCGACGGTGCAAGAATGCAGAATATAGCCGACAGGGCAGGAATAAACAAGGCGCTTCTGCATTATTATTACCGGACAAAAGATAAGCTGTTCAACGCCGTTTTCGAGAAGATCGGCAGCATATTCCTGTCAAAATTTGCACCTGTGTTTGACGAGAAACTGACTCTTGAGGAAAAAATAAGATTCTTCTACAAGGAACACATAACCTTCCTCCAGAAAAATCCCCGTCTGCCGGCTTTCGTTTTGAATGAGATAAACCATAATCCAGAAAGGTTCAGAAAACTGATTGCCAATATCGACATCGCTTATCTATGGAGGAAAGTTGAAGAACAGCACAGGGAAGAGCTGGAAAAATTTGACATTACGCGTGAGAAGATTCCTCAGATAATGACATCAATTGCAGCTATAAGCGTTTTCCCCTTTGCTGCCCGCGGAATAATTGAAGAGATCTTCAGGAAGATTGATATAAAATTTGATGATTATATAGAAGAACGCAAAGAGTTTGCCTCCGAATTTGTTATTAAGGCACTGAAGAAAAGTGACTAGAGTGACTGGAGTGACTAGAGTGACTAGAGTAAAGAAAGAAATAAAGTTATATAGTTATGAAGAGAATATTACCAATTATAATACTTGCAGTTGTGCCAGGAATATGGTGCAGGGCACAGCAGGCAGTAACGCTGAAACAGTGCTATGAGATGGCTGCAAATGCAAATGCACTTGCCGGAGAACAGAAAACCTATGCTGATATTTCCCGGCTGAAGGATGCAAACCTTGCTAAAGGCTGGTTGCCTTCAATTGATGCCAATGCAAACTTCATATACAATTCAGATGTTGTTGATTTCGCGGCAGCAACATCCGCTCTGCCGGCTATGGCTTCAGTGTTTCACCCGATGCCGCAGGATCAGTACAAGCTGACACTTGACATCAACCAGGTTATTTACGACGGAGGTGCAATAAAAAGTGCACGGCAGATGGAACAGGCTGAGCTTAAAGTAAATGAAAAGCAGACTGAAACAGATCTCTATAAGTTGAAAGCACAGATTAATGCTTACTATTTTAATATACTGCTGCTCAACAGGCAGAAGGAGCTGCTAAGCAATTACCTTGACCTGCTCAACAAGCGTATCGCAGCAGTTGAAAGCGGCGTTAAAAACGGGGTGCTCCAAAAAACTGATACAGATGTATTAAAATCAGAAAAACTTAAGCTTGAGCAACAGCTTGCCGAAAATGAAATAAGGAGAAAAGCTCTCTTTAAGATCCTTTCCGGTATGACAGGAAGTGAAATAAGTGAATCGGCAACCCTTGTACTGCCGGCTCCATTGGAACAATATACTCCGGAACTGTCCCGGCCTGAACTGCAGCTGTTCGACCTTCGAAGAGATCAGCTCTCCGCCGGACTAAAAATGGTTGAAAGCAAAAGGATGCCTAAGGCATTCGGCTTTGCCACACTGGGATACGGCAATCCTCCCGGCCAGAATTTCTTCAATGATGCTTTTGATACCTATTATATTATAGGTGCAGGTATAAAATGGAATATTTTCGACTGGAACAAGTCCAGAAATGAAAAACAGGCAATCAGTCTGCAGCAACAGATAATTGAAAACAGAAAAACAGATCTCTCTGATAATCTTAAAAGACAACTTGAATCAAAACTGAGCGAGATCAACAGCCTGAAGGAGCTTGTTAATACAGATTCTGAGCTGATAGAGATGAGAAAAAGAATCACATTATCAGCTGAATCACAATATGAAAACGGGACTATAACTGCTACTGCGTATCTGGATGAGCTCAATTCTGAAAAAAGTGCAGTTATTAATTCAGAGTTACATAAGATAAGCCTTGTGCTTGCAGGAATTGAATATCAGAATATCAGTGGAAAAGAAATAGAATAATACAAATTATATGAAAACCAGACTTTTGCTAATATCATTACTGGCTATAGCAGCCGGTTGCAGCAACAATAAAAACGAAGCCGATGCATACGGCAATTTTGAAGCAACTGAAGTTATAATTTCGTCTGAAACAAGCGGAAAGATAGTACAGTTTGATCCTGCTGAGGGGACAAAGCTTGAAAAAGGCGACCTCATAGCAGTTGTCGATACAACAATCCCTGTTCTGCAGACAGCTGAGATTAATGCAAGCATGAAAAGCGTAAGGACCCGTATCAGTTCTGTAAATGCACAGAATGAGATCATCAGGCAGCAGATAGAGAACCTTGATGTGAATATCAAAAGAATTTCAAATATGCTTAAGGATGAGGCTGCAACACAAAAACAATACGATGATCTGACAGGCCAGGTGGCTGTTCTGCAAAAACAGATATCTGCCAACAATACCCAGAAGGAATCTGTGACAGCAGAGCTTGGTGTACTTGAATCGAAGAAGGCAACACTTAATGAACAGATCAGGAGAAGCTGTGTCAGATCTCCGCTCAGTGGAACCATTATTGAAAAATACTCCGAAGCTGGCGAGATAACAACCACAGGTAAGCCACTGGTTAAAATTGCTGACCTGTCAGTAATTACACTGAAGGTCTATGTCAGCGGCGGACAACTGGGCAAGGTAAAAACAGGACAAGCCTGCAAAGTAAGAATTGATGACGGGGAGAAAGGATACAGGGAATTTGATGGAACAATTAGATACATTTCTGAAAAAGCTGAATTCACCCCAAAGATTATCCAGACAAAGGAAGAAAGGGTGACAATGGTTTACGCAGTTGAGATAGCTGTGCCGAATGACGGCGCACTTAAGTCGGGAATGCCCGGGGAAGCAATCTTCTAATAGAATAAAGAATGTCAGTAGTTGTACAAGCTTCAGGATTAAGCAAAAAATTCGGCCAGACTGCCGCACTTGAAGACATTTCGTTTTCAGTGAATGAATCCGAGATTTTCGGCTTCATCGGTCCGGACGGTGCCGGCAAGACAACGCTTTTCCGGATAATAACAACCCTCCTTATGCCCGACAGTGGGGAAATAAAGGTACTTGGACTGGATGGGACAAGGAACTATAAGGAGCTGAGAAAGGAAATTGGTTACATGCCCGGAAGATTCAGCCTTTACCAGGATCTCTCCGTTGAAGAGAACCTGGAGTTCTATGCCACAGTTTTCGGAACCACAATTGAAGAGAATTACTATCTTATTAAAGACATCTACTCGCATATAGAACCTTTTAAGAAGAGGCTGGCAGGAAAGCTGTCGGGAGGAATGAAGCAGAAACTGGCTCTGTCATGCGCTCTTATCCACAAGCCAAAACTGCTTGTCCTTGATGAACCGACTACCGGAGTAGACGCAGTATCGAGATCTGAATTCTGGGACATGCTGTCGCGCCTCAGGGAGTACAACATCACTGTAATTGTCTCAACTCCCTATATGGATGAGGCAATGAGATGTGACAGGATTGCTCTTATCCAAAACGGGAACCTGCTGGCTGTAGACACTCCCATGGCAGTCAAAAATGAATTCAGAAGGAAGCTTTTCAGCATCAGGTCAGCGGAAAAATATAAACTGATTATTGCCCTGCGCTCCCTTGATGAGACTATAAGCTCATTCCCTTTCGGCGAATCAGTGCATGTAACATTCAAAAATGACAGGCTCCCTGGCAACATTGACTCACTATTGAGGGAAAAAGGCATTAGTGATGCCTCAATTACCGAAACAGAATCAGGTATTGAGGACAGATTCCTTGAACTTATGCAGACAACAGTAAAGCAAGACCACCAGACCGAATGACCGAATGACAATGAAAAAGAAAGTAATTGAAGTTGAGAATCTTGTAAAGCGATTTGGTCACTTTATTGCAAATGACAGGCTCAGCTTTGACGTATATGAAGGTGAGATATTCGGATTCCTGGGAGCCAATGGTGCAGGAAAAACAACTGCAATAAGAATCCTTTCAGGGCTCTCATCTCCTACCTCCGGCAAAGCAAAAGTTGCAGGATATGATGCAGGAACCCAGGCTGAGATGATAAAAAGGAATATCGGGTACATGTGCCAGAAATTCTCACTATATGAAGACCTTACCGTACGGGAAAATATAGCCCTTTATGGCGGTATCTACGGCCTTAGCCGTTCTGAAATTACAGAGAGGACCGCACAGCTGCTTGACAGGCTGAGATTCAGGGAATATGAAAACAAGCTGATATCCGACCTTCCCCTTGGCCTGAAACAGAAACTGTCATTTTCAGTGGCCGTGCTGCATGAGCCAAGGATAGTCTTCCTTGATGAACCTACAGGAGGCGTTGATCCCATAACAAGAAGACAGTTCTGGGAAATGATATATGAAACTGCAGAAAGAGGCATAACTATTTTTGTAACAACACATTATATGGATGAAGCTGAATATTGCGACCGCATTTCGATAATGAATGATGGAAGGATAGTTGCACTCGATACTCCTTCAAATCTGAAGAAGCAGTATAATGTTTCAAGTGTTGAAGAGGTGTTTATTAAGATTGCAAGGCCGGGAGGGAGTTAATAGGACCCTTCTCCCGGGGAAAATTAACCTCATCCCCCGGCCCCTTCTCCCGGGGGAGAAGGGGAGGAAGAACCTGGTGAATAATGATTTGGGGTTGGGATGAGGCGAAATCCGGGAGTATGGGGAAAACAGATGATTTTTAAAGTACAAAAGTGATAATGACTATATGAAACGGTTTCTGGGATTTGTAAAGAAGGAGTTCAGGCACATATTCAGGGATTACAGGACGCTGTTTATCCTTTTCGGCATACCGGTTGCAGAGATACTTATATTCGGGTATGCAATAAGCATGGATATTAAAAATGCCGGAGTTGCAATTCTCGATCTTTCACACGATGAAGTCACAGAAAAGCTGTCAGGCAAAATACTCTCATCAGGTTTTTTTAAGAAAAGCGCTGATCTCCTGAGCTATGATGAAATAGATCAGGTGCTTAAAAAGGGAAAAACAAAGGCCGTAATAATTTTTGAGGAAGGTTTTGGCAAAAGGCTTATAAGGGAGGGTAAAGCTTCCCTTAGCATTATTGCCGACGGTTCAGAGCCTAATACTGCCACTCTTGTGACAAATTACACAACGGCAATTGTAAATGATTTCAATATTGAAATGGCCGGCAGCGCTCTTAATAACGCATTGAAAATTGTACCTGAGGTGCGGATGTTCTACAACCCTGAACTTAAGAGC
>CAZEYY010000169.1:0-5452 GCA_964516485.1 uncultured Rikenellaceae bacterium | reverse complement strand
GAGTACATAACTCCTAAACAGGCACTTAAGCATCCCAACTGGGATATGGGCAGCAAAATAACAATTGACTCAGCTTCACTGATGAACAAGGGACTTGAGGTCATTGAAGCAAAATGGCTTTTTGACCTGAAGCCTGATCAGATAAAGGTTGTTGTGCACCCGCAATCTATAATACATTCACTTGTTCACTTTGCCGACGGATCAGTTAAGGCCCAGCTTGGAATTCCGGATATGAGAGTACCTATATTATATGCACTTACATATCCCGACAGGCTGACAACAACTCTTCCCCGCCTTGATCTTCTGAAAAATCCCTGTCTTACATTTTCAGAACCTGATCTGAAAAAATTCCGCAATCTTTCACTGGCATTCACTGCCCTGGACAGGGGTGGAAATATGCCCTGCATAATGAATGCCGCGAATGAAATAGCAGTTGATGCCTTCCTGAAAGAAAAGATATCATTTCTTCAGATGCCGGACGTTGTCGAGCATGCAATGCAGACTACAGAATTTTCCAGGTCCTGCGCTCTTGAACAGCTTGAGCTTTCTGACGATGCAGCAAGGAGAAATGCAAAAAGTTTTATTAATAAAATGAAATAAAGAAAATGACAATACTGATTAAAGTACTTCAATTTATTCTCAGCCTTTCCATCCTTGTAATCATTCATGAGTTTGGTCATTTCATTATGGCCAAATACTTTAAAACAAGAGTTGAAAAATTCTATCTTTTTTTTGATCCCTGGTTCTCTTTGTTCCGCTTCAAAAAAGGAGAGACTGAGTACGGAATAGGCTGGCTGCCTCTTGGCGGTTACGTTAAGATCTCCGGTATGATAGATGAATCAATGGACAAGGAGCAGATGAAACAGGAGCCCCAACCATACGAATTCAGATCAAAAACTTCCTGGCAGCGGCTGCTTATAATGACAGGAGGTGTGTTGTTCAATTTCATTCTTGCAATGCTGATCTTTGTTTTCGTGCTATTTGCCTGGGGTGAAACCTATCTGCCCACCTCAAATGTGAAATATGGTATAGTCACTGATTCAGTAGGATATGCGATCGGCCTCAGGAATGGAGACAAGATTCTTTCGGTTGACAATAAGCCTGTCGAGAATTTTATGCAGATAACAAGCGAAATAGTACTGAATGACCGTAAAACAATTCAGGTTGACCGCCAGGGGGAACTGCTTAATATTGAAATACCAAAGGAATATGTTCCGAAAATGCTTAAAGGGAGGGGCCACATTTCTTACCGGACTCCCTTTAATAATATGAAAATCAAGTCTTTTTCAAAAAACTCACCTTCCATGGAGGCCGGAGTACTTGAAAATGATGAGATTACCGGACTTGACAGTCTTACATTCACCTATTCTGATGAGTTTCAGGATTACCTCAGGAAAAATGTTGGGAAACCGGTTCAGCTTAACATTATCAGGTCCGGGACTGCAATGAATATTTCCGTTACTCCTTCAAAGGATGGAATACTTGGAATATATTACACAGGCCGGTCACTTAATGAGGTATTTGAGATGAAGACCATTGAGTATGGTTTTCTTGAATCGGTACCTGCAGGTATTACAAAGGGATTCAGAACTATAGCTGATTATCTTAAGCAATTCAAACTGCTGTTTTCAAAAGATACAAAAGCATATGAATCGCTTGGCGGATTCATCACTATAGGTAATATTTTCCCGGGTGTCTGGGACTGGCATTCATTCTGGGACCTGACAGCCTTCCTTTCAATTATTCTGGCTGTCATGAATATACTCCCCATTCCGGCACTTGACGGAGGACATGTTATGTTCCTTCTTTACGAGGTAATTACGGGCAGAAAGCCAAGCGATAAATTCCTTGAATATGCACAGATAGCAGGGATGATTATACTGTTCGGCTTGCTGATACTGGCAAACGGCAATGATATTATGCGGCTGATAAGGAAATAGTTAATAATTTGGTACGATTTGGTAATGAATAAAGTATTTTTAACTTTGCATAAATTCTAAAACTTAAAGAGATGGGAAAAATAGGGATGACAGAGATTATTCTCATATTACTTGTGGTGGTTCTATTGTTCGGTGGTCGCAAGATTCCGGAGCTTATGAAGGGCATCGGTCAGGGTATGAAAGAATTCAAAAAGGCATCAAAATATGATCCTGCCACTGATGAGAATAAAGATGTTGCAACAAAGGATAAATTTTAATTTTTAACATACAGAAAATAAAACCTGCATTGAAAAATGCAGGTTTTCTTGTTTAAAAAGTTAAAAATCATTAAACGGATTTCTCAATCCATTCGTATTTCTGATCTCTTCTGGCAGGAACAAAGCCGGCTTCTCTTATAATTGCCTGCATTTCAGCTGCATTGAATCTGTTTCCGCCACCTGCTGCACTGACAACATTCTCCTCAATCATTATCGACCCAAGGTCATTGGCTCCGGCATGAAGGGACAACATCCCTATATCCCGCCCTACTGTAAGTATTGATGCCTGAATGTTGGTGATGTTATTCAACATTATCCTGCTGATTGCTATCATCCTGAGATAATCATGACCGGTATAAGTGCTTTTTACCCCTAAGCTGTTCCTGAGCTTTGTGCCTTCATCCTGGAAAGGCCATGGAATAAAAGAAATGAATCCGTAGCTTCCTTCAGGTTTTTCTGACTGAAGTTCCCTCAGCCTGATCAGATGCTCTATTCTTTCTTCAATAGTTTCGATATGGCCATACATCATTGTTGCAGAGGTGGGAAGATTCAACCTGTGTGCTTCACGCATCACGCCAAGCCACTCTTCTGTGCCGGCTTTTGCAGGTGATACAATTTTTCTTACCCTGTCGCAGAGAATTTCTGCACCGGCTCCGGGAAGTGAATCAAGTCCTGAGCTGACAAGTCTTTCCAGGACTTCCCTGTAAGTAAGATTTTCTTTCCTGGCAAGATATACTATTTCAGGAGGACCAAGAGCATGAAGCCTGAGTGCAGGGTAAATCTCCTTAAGCCTGCGGAAGAGGTTTTCATAAAAATCAATCCCAAGCTCCGGGTTCATGCCTCCCTGCAATAAAATCTGGTCTCCACCCAGCTCAAACAGCTCGTCTATTTTCTTTCTGTACTCATCAATTGTTGTAATATATGCATCTTCCGAGCTTTTCTTTCTGCAGAAGTTGCAGAAAGTGCATTGTGAAAAACAGATATTGGTAAGATTTACGTTCCTGTCAATCATCCATCCGGCTCTCTTTCCGGGTACATGAACCTGCCGGAGTTTATCGGCATAAAACATAAGTTCAACAAGCGGTGCATTATTATACAGTGCAAGTCCTTCATCTATAGAAAGAGCTTTAAGGCTCAGTGCTTTATAAAAGAGTTTATTCAGCTCCATGTTATGAATAAATATGTTCACAATGACAAGCTGCAAAGGTAACTCTTTGCCAGAGTAATCATTCAATATTTTAATTAACTTTACAACTTTTAAAGTTGATTGAAATGCTCATGAAGCCGGTTTTAAAGAGAACTTCACAAATATCCCCTGATCAGTCAGTTGTTTGTATTTTAGGAGGGAATGATATACCTGCTTTCCTTAAGCTGAATGATGAGGAAAGACGCTTTGCCCTCAAGCGAATCAGGGAAAATGATAATCATGTTTTCATTAATTCGTATAACAGGTGCATATATCTTGTGAATACAAGAGATGAAAAAGAACCTTACAGGGTGAAGGAAGATCTTAGAAGGGAAGCCAGCAACCTGAAGAAACTGATAAAAAGGCATAATCATGCTGAGCTTGTAATAACTTCTCATCAGGCATATTCCGGAGCTGTTGAGGATTTTACCGAGGGTCTTATCCTTAGCATATACTCTTTCAGTAAATACAAAACAGAGGCAGAGAAGGACGCTAAGGAACACTTTCCTTCTGTTATCTATCTGCATAGTGAGATTAGCGAAAAGGATCTAAGGTGGCTCGATGAGCTAACTACTGCAGTATATATAGCCCGGGACCTTACGAACGAACCTGTAAATCATCTTAATGCTGCTTCTCTTGCAAATGAAATAAAAAAACTTGGCGAGTCAGCCGGCTTTACTGTTGAGGTTCTTACGAAGGGTAAGATTGAAGCGCTTAAAATGGGCGGCCTTCTTGCAGTTAACCGTGGCAGTGTTGACCCACCGGTATTTTCAATTCTTGAATGGCATCCTGAGAAGCCTGTAAACAGCAAACCTGTTGTACTTGTTGGCAAAGGGATTGTTTATGATACAGGCGGGCTTAATATAAAAACAGGCGATTATATGGCCGGGATGAACGGCGATATGGCTGGGGCTGCAACAGTTGCATGTGTAATGTATGCTGTCGCTAAGGCTGATTTGCCGGTGCACGTCGTTGGTCTGATCCCTTCAACTGATAACAGACCGGGAGGGAATGCCTACACACAGGGTGACATTATTACAATGTACAACAAAATGACTGTTGAGATAGGGAATACTGATGCTGAGGGAAGGCTTATTCTTGCCGATGCAATCAGCTATGCCTCAAAATATAAGCCGGAGCTGATAATTGATATTGCAACACTTACAGGCTCTGCTGCAATGACATTCGGAAATCAGGCTATTGCATTGATGACCAATGCTGACAGGAAATATATCAATATGCTCCTGGATGCTGGCAATGAGGTTTATGAAAGGCTTGGAGAGCTGCCCTTCTGGGACGAATACGGAGAGTTGCTTAAATCAGATGTGGCCGATATGAATAATGTGGGTGGCAGGGAAGCAGGAGCCATAATTGCAGGCAAATTCCTTGAAAAATTTGCAAAATACCCCCTAATTCATCTTGACATTGCCGGAACTTCAATGCTGAAAAAAGATGATTATTACAGAACAAAGAACAGCAGTGGTTCAGGCCTCAGGTTGCTGGCAACCTTCCTTAAAAAGCTGGCCGAAAGCCATACTCATATGAAATAAAACAGAAAATGGAGAAAAAAAGCATACTTGCAGGCATATCTCAGGGTGATATAAACGGGATCGGTTATGAGGTTATAATAAAGGCTCTGTCAGACCCATTGATGACAGAGATTTGCACCCCAGTGGTTTATGGATCACCCAAGGTCGCGGCATATCATCGTAAGGCATTGAATATTACAAATTTCAGCTTTAATAATGTCCGCTCTCCCGAAGAGGCTCATGCTCGAAAATCGAACATGATCAACTGCCTCGACGATAATATTAGAGTCGAACTGGGGAAATCAACTCCTCATGGAGGAGAAGCTGCTCTTGTATCGCTGGAAAGAGCTGTTGCAGACCTCAAAAACGGCAAAATTGACGTGCTGATTACAGCACCCATCGACAAGCATAACATTCACTCTGAAAAATTTCAGTTTAAAGGTCATACCGAATATCTCAAATCGAAGGCAGGAAAAGATGACGTGCTGATGTTCATGATCGGGGAAAGCATGCGTATAGGTTTTGTGACAGGCCATATTC
>CAZEYY010000168.1:0-5607 GCA_964516485.1 uncultured Rikenellaceae bacterium | reverse complement strand
AATTTTTCAAGACCTTCAGTAGCATCGTTCCTGTAAGATTGAATTCCTTTTGCCGTCCCCAGCCATACATCTCCTGTTTTATTGTCAACAGCTATTGAAGTTATTGTATTTGAGAGGATTGGACTATTGTCGACTGAGAATTTTTTTAACTGCAGCGTGCCGTCCGGTGAAAGCAGATAAGCTCCCGAATTAGCCGTTCCGAGCCATTTTCTGTTTGCCCCGTCCACGGCTATTGCAGTTATTGTTTCATTATTCAGCATATAGTCGTAGATGTTTGAACCGTCATTCCTTGGTATCCTTACCCTGTATGCCTTCAGTTTTTCTGAAAACACTTTTTCAGGATTGTAATATACAACAGGACCCTGATCAGTTCCTATCCAGATATTACCGTCATTGTCTTCAGCAACTGAGTATACGTAAGGGATAATGTCACCATCCGATTCTTCAACATACATTTTTTTAGACCTGTCATCAGTAAATATTTCAGGAGTGTTATTGTCATCAAAGACGTAAATGCCGTTGCCCCCTGGCAGCAGTATCCATTTAAAGCCATTTTTCGCAATATTCAGGTCGCTGGTGATCCGGGCATCAATAGTCAGGGGATTAATAATCCATGATCCGTCGGGCTTCAGTACCTTAATGCTTCCCTTGGTTTCTGACTGGGTGATCCACAGGTTTTTCCTTCTGTCAAGGGCCATACCGCAGATCCTCACATAAGGTTCTCCGGGAATCATTGTCTGCAGGGGTGAATTGTTGTAAGAATACTGCTTCAGGAGCTCATTGTTTTTAAATTCCAGCAAACCTCCTCCCCATGTTGAAATGAATACATGATCAGGATCTTCAGGATCGATCAGCGATCTCATTGCATCCGATACCCCGGGCGCCTCCAGCGAGCTCCAGCCTGACTTTTCATGCGCTGATGCCTGGAATGTTCTCGACAGCGCATTCCATGAAGCGTCGGCACCTCCACCGGTGATCAATGTTTTGCCGTTTTTCGAAAAAATGTGAGATACATTGTTTGTGACCGGTCCCGGGAGTGTGTATTCATTAAAGGATGAACCTGCATTTGACTTAAGGAGCCCTGATATCCTGTCGGCAATCCATAACTCGCCATCACTTTCAACAGCCTGTCTGAAATCAGAGGAGGAAGATGACTGAGCTTCGACAGTCCTGATAAGTGAGCCGTCACTGCCATATAGTCGGACCATTGACTGTGAAGTTATCATGAAGCCTTTTTCAGAAAGTCCGAATGAGCTGTTAAATATTCCGGGAATATAACTCAGCAGTGATGCAGATTCATCACAGGCATATACCCTGTCGCCATCGGCTCCCGGGGGGGAATAGTTAACATAAAGTTTCCCTCCGGAGTAAACTGCAGCAGTATATCTTCCCGCAGGATCAGGTAATTTGTCAATAATACTCCAGTTTCCATAGTAGGCCAGACCTGTGTTGGACATATCTGCTTCATATACACCTGAAGAAGTGGCTGCATAAATAGTGTTCTGACTGACTGCTATATCAAGAACTTCCGGGATATCGTTATTCTGGCCAGGCTTCCAGGTGTCATATATTTCATTTTTAGCCAGGTCAACTACAACTATGCCGAAACTGCATGCAAGAAGGGCATATTTCCCGCTAATCCTTATCCTGCTGATCTCCTTCTTTTCGGGAATATATTTCCTGCTGATATCGGGAATATTGATTACCGTATTATTTTTAACAAGATCGAGATTTGTTGAATTATAGGCAATTACAAGTGTGTTATATTCTGCTGACCAGTTAATTGCATTTATACCTGTCTCTGAAAGTCCGCTGATTCGTGACAGTTTTTTGAGCTCATTATATTCCTTATTGAAAACAAGTATTGAAGAACCTGTGGATGAATAAATTTCATTATTTCCATTGCATATACCTATAGAAGTGTTGTAAATTAGGTGGTCGGACCAGCTGCCAACAGGAGTTTGCGCCTCTGAAATTAAACAGGCAAAACCAAAAAGCAATATTGCTGATAAGCACCTCATCAGGTAATAAACTCCGGCTTAATTGTTTTTATTGTAAGCCTCTTCCTTCAGAAATTTTCTAAGCTTTTCAAGAGCCCTTCCCCTGTGTGAAATTGTGTTTTTTTCTGAAAGGTCCATCTCAGCAAAGGTTCTGTCTTTTCCTGAAGGAATAAACACCGGATCATAACCGAAACCTTCGCTTCCCCTTCTTTCGTCAATTATTGTACCTTCAACAATTCCTTCAAAAAGAAATTCAGTGTCATTCAGTATCAGGGCAATTATTGTCCTGAATCTGGCCTTCCTGTTATTGTTTGACCCAAGCATCGCAAGAAGCTTGTCAATATTGGCGGAAAAGTCTTTATTCTCGCCTGCGAACCTTGCCGATTTAACTCCCGGAAGTCCTCCCAGTGCATCTACTTCGAGACCTGTATCATCTGCAAAAACATTCATTCCTGTAAGCCTGTGGATATACCTGGCTTTTGCAAGAGCATTGCCTTCCAGGTCGGGTTCCTCTTCGGGAATATCATCGAATATATTCAGTTCGCGCAGGCTGAGCACTGTATGGGAATCTCCCAGAATAGACCTGATCTCCTTTATCTTATGATCATTATTTGAGGCAAATACAAACTTCATTGGGTAAGATCTTAGATGGCAAAAGTACTCAATTTTGGACTTTCCTTTTGAGCTGAGTGTTTTAAGTGCTACATTTGGTTCCTGAAAAGCTGATTTTATTGATGTTGCTGAAGATAATCATAGTATCAACGGGTCTCATTCTGATCTTCCTGTTGGTCATCAGGGTGCTTTATCACCAGATGAATTATCTTTTTGCAATGGAACAGTTCAGGCTAAGGCAGATCATTTATGAACGCAGTGAGGAGCTTATTCTCGAAAAGGAAAAAACAGAAACAATCCTTGCTGGTTATCTTCCAAAGAATACTGCAGGTGAACTGATGTCGAAGGGTAAGGCAACCAAGACGAAGTATAATTTTGTAACAGTGTTGTTTTCAGATATTCAGGGATTTACAAAGATTGCTGAGGAGATGAATCCTGAGGTTCTTATTGATGAGCTCGACAAATTCTTCTTCACATTTGATTCTGTTGTTGAAAAGTTCAGGATTGAAAAGATAAAGACTATCGGTGATGCCTATATGTGTGCAGGAGGCATTCCCGAGAAAAACAGGACAAATCCTGTTGAAGTCATTCTGGCAGCCCTTGAGATGCGGGCATATATGGACAATCTGAAAAGGAGCACAGAGCTTGAGGGCATGAAATACTGGGATATCAGGATTGGAATTCATACCGGGACTGTTGTAGCCGGAGTAGTCGGGCAGAAAAAGCTTTCCTACGATATCTGGGGTGACACTGTCAATACTGCAAGCAGGATGGAGTCGTCAGGAGAGGCAGGGAAGATTAACATCTCAGGCACAACTTATGAATTTGTGAAAGAATTCTTCAGCTGCGATTACAGGGGAAAGATGCCTGTAAAGTACAAGGGCGAGCTTGAAATGTATTTTGTAAACGGAATACTGCCGGAATTATCAGATGAAAATGGTAATCCAAACAGCAGGTTTATAGTAAAGATGCAGATGCTCAGGCTCGAGGATATTGAAGAGAAGGTACTTCTGATGTTTGAAACGGAGGCTGCATCAAACCTTCATTTTACAAATGCAGCATTAATCAGGAATATCTGCAGTCAGGTCGATCTTCTTGCCAGGGCTGAGAAACTGGCTGATGAAGATTACGTAAATCTTAAGCTGGCAGCGATAATTTTACTTACCGGTTACATTGACAATTATTTTAATCCCGTGGAAGGCTCTGTAAGATATGCTGATGAGATCCTTTCCGCACATGGATTCAGCCAGGGCAATGCCGAGGTGGTTAAGAAACTTATAAGGAATTCATTTTCAGATAATACAGAAACAATCCAGGATAAGGTGCTGCATGATTCAAGGTATGATTACCTGGGACGTGTTGACTATCCGCTGCTCACATCAAAGCTGCGTAAAGAGATCAGTGACCACGGGAAAATTTTTAATGATGAGGAGTGGACAGAGAAACAGACACGTTTTCTGTACGATCATTATTTTCTTACTGATACCGCCAGGATTCTGAGGAATGTAAAGGTGGAGGATCAGGTTGTTACTCTCTATGCAGAACAATGAATTCCAAAATCCACAGTAAATTTAGGAAGAGGTTGAACAGAAAAATGTACTTTTATTGCGAAAATCGAATAAATAAAATTCTATGAAAACGCTTGACTGGAAAAATCTCCCGTTCGGATATATGAAAACTGATTACAATGTTCGTTGTTTTTATAAGGACGGGAAATGGAGTAAACCCGAAGTATCCACTTCGGAATATATTGATGTTCATATTGCTGCAACAGGCCTTCATTACGGGCAGGAAGCTTTTGAAGGGCTCAAGGCTTACATGGGCAAGGATGGGAAAATAAGACTGTTCAGGTGGGAAGAAAATGCAAAACGACTATTCCGGTCAGCTGACGGAGTAAAAATGGCAGAGGTTCCGCAGGAATTATTCCGCGAAGCTGTTTTCAAAGTGATAGAACTGAACAGGAAATTTGTACCACCTTACGGATCAGGTGCAACACTGTATATCAGACCTTTGTTATATGGCAGCGGGGCAGAGGTAGGTGTGAAACCAGCCTCGGAATATGTATTCTTAGTATTTGTCACCCCTGTAGGACCATATTTCAAGGAAGGAATTAAGCCTGTGAACATGCTTATCTGCAGGGATATAGACCGTGCAGCTCCTCTGGGAACAGGCACCTTCAAGGTAGGAGGGAACTATGCAGCAAGCATGCGTGCAATAATAGCCGCAAAACATGGAGGTTATTCCAGTACAATCTTCCTTGATGCAAAGGAGAAGAAATATATTGATGAGTGCGGTCCCGCTAATTTTTTCGGGATAAAGAATAATACCTACATCACCCCGAAATCAGAATCAATCCTGAATTCAATTACAAATATGAGCCTGCTTGAAATAGCAAAAAGCATTGGAATGAAAACCGAAAGAAGGCAGGTTCCTGTTGAAGAGCTGGCGGAATTTGAAGAGACAGGAGCATGTGGAACTGCAGCAGTCATAACGCCTATTGCAAAAATTGTCGATCCTGATAAAAACAAGATTTATGAATATTGCAAGGATGGAAATCCCGGTCCTCTTTCGATGAAACTTTATGAAAAGCTCACTGCTATTCAGTGTGGTGATGCAAAAGATGAGTTTGGGTGGATAACGATAGTGGAATAATGGCGCAAGGTTTCTGTAAGGGAATAAAGGGTCCCTTGCTGCGCTCGGGATGACAGTGCCTCGGAACAGAGCTGAAGGAGATAACAGGAGCCCCTCCCAGGAGGGGCCTCGGTTGGGATTAAGGAATTAAAAAGAAAAAACTTGAAAAGCAGGGAGAACGGATTATCAAAGACAAGGTTGAGAAGCTCATATCTGACACTTGTCGTAAGTGTTTCACTTGTTCTCTTTTTACTTGGTGTTCTCGGACTTCTGCTTATCAACGCAAAAGAACTTTCCGATTATTTCCGCGAGAGTCTTTCCTTCTCAATAATGCTTGATGATGATGCAAAGGAAGCAGATATCA
>CAZEYY010000167.1:2140-5621 GCA_964516485.1 uncultured Rikenellaceae bacterium | reverse complement strand
GCTTTTCTTTATTCCGGAAAGCCCCCGCTGGCTTATTGTTAAAGGACAGGTGTCCAAAGCATCAGTAATACTTGGTAAAATTTATGGGAAAGACCGTGCAGAAACTGAGATCTCAAATGTTAAGAATCTTGTATCACAGGAAACTGAATCGAACTGGAAAATGCTTCTGCAACCAGGTTTCAGGCTTGCCTTGTTTATTGGTGTTGCACTCGCTATGCTGGGACAACTGATGGGAGTAAATGCCGTGCTTTATTACGGACCGACAATATTTAAGGAAAGCGGACTTTCGAGCGGGGATTCTCTTTTCTACCAGGTAATTGTTGGTCTTGTTAATATGTTAACAACAGTTCTGGCTCTTATTATTATCGACAAGGTCGGGAGAAAGCAGCTCGTTTACTGGGGTGTCTCCGGAATGATTGTGGCTCTGATACTTATTGGCTTTTATTTTTTAAAGGGTGCTTCAATGAACATCTCCCAGACCTGGCTCCTTATCTTCTTCCTGTTTTACATTTTTGCCTGCGCGATTTCAATATGTGCTGTCATTTTCGTGCTTCTGTCAGAAATGTACCCTGTGAAAGTCAGGGGAGCTGCTATGTCAATAGCTGGTCTCTCACTCTGGATTGGAACATACCTTATCGGGCAGCTGACACCTGTTATGCTCACAACCCTGACACCGGCGGGAACCTTTTTCTTCTTTGCAGTGATGTGTGTTCCGTATATCCTTATAGTATGGAAGCTTCTGCCTGAAACAACAGGAAAATCACTTGAGGAAATAGAGGAGATGTGGATGAAAAAGAAGGCGTAGGGCGAAGGGCGCAGGGCGGAGGGCAGAAGGCGCAGGGCGGAGGGAAAAACAGTAATAAACTGAATATTTATAAAAAAATATAAAATGGATCACAAAGCATTAGCTAAATTATACAGGGATGAACTCCTTGAAAATGTACTGCCTTTCTGGCTTGAGAAATCACAGGACAAAGAGTACGGGGGATATTTCACCTGCCTCGACAGAAAGGGGAACGTATTTGATACAGATAAATTCATCTGGCTCCAGGGAAGGGAAGTATGGATGTTCTCCATGCTTTACAACAATCTTGAAAAGAATCCCGAATGGCTGAAATGTGCTCAACAGGGCGGTGAGTTTCTCAAGCGTTACGGACATGACGGAAACCTTAACTGGTACTTTTCCCTGACAAAAGAGGGAAAACCTCTTATTGAACCTTATAATATCTTCTCATACACATTTGCCACCATGGCCTTCGGACAGCTGAGCAAAGCAACCGGAAGCCAGGAATATGCAGAAATAGCAAGAAAGACCTTTGATATTATCCTTTCAAAGGTAAATAATCCGAAAGGCAAGTGGAGCAAGGTCCATCCGGGGACAAGGAGTCTCAAGAATTTTGCACTTCCGATGATACTCTGCAACCTTTCACTTGAAATTGAACACCTGCTTGAACCTGATTTCCTTAGAAAGACAATTGATACCTGCATACATGAGGTGATGGACAATTTCTACAGACCGGAATTAGGACTTGTAATAGAGAATATAACAGAAGACAATAAGCTCTCAGATACTTTTGAAGGACGCCTGCTCAATCCTGGTCATGCAATTGAGGCAATGTGGTTTATAATGGATCTGGGTGTTAGGCTCAATAATAAGGAGCTGATAGAAAAGGCAGCAAAGATTGCAGTTCAGATGACTGAATACGGCTGGGATGAAAAATACGGCGGTATATTATACTTCAAAGATCTCAAAGGTCATCCTCCACAGCAGCTTGAATGGGACCAGAAACTATGGTGGGTACACAATGAGACACTTATATCGATGATTAAAGGGTATCAGCTTACAGGATCAAAGGATTGTCTTAAGTGGTTTGAAATAATTCACGATTACACCTGGGAACATTTCAAGGACAAAGAATACCCTGAATGGTGGGGTTATCTTAACAGGCAGGGTGAAGTACTTCTAGACCTGAAGGGTGGCAAATGGAAAGGATGCTTCCATGTGCCAAGGGGACTTTACCAGGTATGGAAAACCCTTGAAAAACTCTGATAATCAGGAGCAGACAGTTTCTATTTCCCTGACTGTTTTTGGAATTGCTTTGCCAAGAACCTTATGGCCTTTGTCGGTAATGAGGACATTGTCTTCTATTCTCACCCCTCCTACCGGCATGAATTTCAGGACTTTGTCATAATTGATGAAATCCCTGAATTTTCCTTCCATACTCCATTTGGCGACAAGTTCGGGAATAAAATAACATCCGGGCTCTATTGTAAATACATGTCCCGGCCTGTACTGAAGCGCAAACCTCAGAAAGGCTGTGCCAAACTGTTTGCTTCTTTTTATTTCGTCACTGTAACCCACATTATTTTCTCCAAGGCCTTCCATGTCATGTACATCAAGTCCCATCATGTGACCAATACCGTGAGGCATGAAAAGGGCATGAGCTCCGGCCTCAACCGCATCCTCAATACTTCCTTTCATCAGCCCCAGACCCTTCATGCCCTCAGCTATTATCCTGCAGGCTATGAAATGAATATCTCTGTTTGAAACACCTGGTTTTGTGGCTTTAATAGCTTCAGTATTTGCCTTAAGAACAACTTCATACACATCTTTTTGCATTGAACTGAATTTACCACCAACCGGAGTTGTACGTGTAATGTCAGAGGCATAATGCAGGTTTGTTTCTGCTCCGGCATCGGTAACCATCATCTTATCCTTCTTGAGAATATTACCATGCGAATGATTGTGGAGCGTCTGTCCGTTAATACTGAGAATAACAGGAAATGAGGTTCCTGCACCTTTGGCAAGCGCTATTCCCTCTATTGCACCAAAAATCTCCTGTTCCCTGATGCCCGGTTTGCACATTTTCATTGCAGTTACATGCATCTCATAGGCTATCTCCACTGCTTTTTCAATCTCATCAATCTCAATCTTTTCCTTTACCGACCTCATTGAGACAACCGCTTTTATTAACTCTTCGGAAGCCAGAGTTTTCATCTGACAGGGATTTTCTTTCAGTATTGAACCCAGTAACATTTTCGATTCACCACGATAGGGAGGGAGAAAATGCACCCTCCTCTTTTTTGAAAGGGCTGCCTGTACCATCTCCTCAAGCTTAGCCATCGGGAATGTTGTTTTAATTCCGGATTTCGCGGCAAGTTCCTTTACTGTCGGCTGCGGCCCCATCCAGATTATGTCATCCATATCGAAATCGTTACCGAAGATAATATCGGCTCCGGAATCAAAATCTATAAGTGCTGCAAATCCCGGGAGATCAATCCCGAAGAAGTATAGAAAATCACTATCCTGCCTGAAATGATAGGTATTTGCAGGATAATTGAATGGTGATTCATTATTGCCAATAAAAAGAGCAACCCCGCTTTTCATAAGCTTATGGAGTTGCTCTCTCCTTTTAATATATACCTCGCTCTTAAACATCGTCTTCAATATTTGTTGAAGCATCTAAGATAGCAAGGATTT
>CAZEYY010000167.1:0-2040 GCA_964516485.1 uncultured Rikenellaceae bacterium | reverse complement strand
AAACTCTAGTTCACTCTAGGCACTCTTCTTCAAGCTCCAGCCTCCCTTCAGTCCGAAGATAAACCAGGCCAGGGCAACAGTTCCTAGTGCAAAAATTGTATCGCCTATAACCCTTAACCATTTAAGTGTTGTGATAGACGGTTGCTGCAGGAATTCTGCCGACCGGGCATACCATAAACCTTCCCTGACACTGGCAACAGTCTGTGCAAGGCCAATTGGCAGAACACTTATCAGGACCATAGCAGCAAGGCCGATATTTATGCACCAGAATGCAAATTTTATCCATTTCTCGTTCCATACAGCTTCTTTATCCATATCCCTGAGCACAAAAAGCATAAGGCCAATGCCAAGCATTCCATACACTCCGAATAAAGCAGTATGTCCATGTACCGGTGTTGTATTAAGTCCCTGCATATAATAAAGTGCTATTGGAGGATTAATAAGGAAGCCGAAGATTCCTGCACCCACCAGGTTCCAGAAGGCCACTGCTATGAAACTGTAAACCGGCCATTTATATGCTTTTATCCATGTTGTGCTTCTGCTCAGCTTCACATTGTCCCAGGCTTCAAATCCCATCAGCACAAGCGGCACCACCTCAAGCGCGCTGAATGTAGCTCCCAGGGCCATAACCGCAGTAGGCGTTCCAGTGAAATACAGATGATGAAAAGTTCCCAGAATACCGCCGGCAAGAAATACTATCGTTGAGAACAGAACAGCTGTTGTTGCTGTTGCTGCCTTCAGCAGCTGAAGCCTTACGAAGAGGAATGCCACCACAACAGCTGCAAAGACTTCGAAAAATCCCTCGACCCAGAGATGAACCACCCACCAGCGCCAGTATTCAGCAACAGCAAGGTTGGTCTGCCTGCCCCACATGAGTCCGGCGCCATAGAAAGCGGCTATTGCTATAGCTGAAATAAGGAACAAAATAAGCAGATTCCTGTTTTCTGATTTCTGCTTAAGCGCCGGCCAGATAGCCCTTCCCATAAGAAGAAGCCAGATTACCAGCCCTACAAAAAGGAACAACTGCCAGAACCTTCCAAGATCGACATATTCATAGCCCTGGTGTCCGAACCAGAAGTTTGTTACATAACCCATTTTCTGCATCACCCCCATCCACTGACCGAACAATGATCCAAGTACGATCACAAGCAGTGCGCTGAAAAGAAAATTCACTCCAAGTTTCTGAAATTTTGGTTCGACGCCTGATATAGCCGGTGCATAGTATAAACCTGTTGCAAGCCACGAGGTTGCAATCCAGAATATTGCTATCTGTATATGCCATGTTCTTGAAACAGAGTAAGGCAGAAACTTGGAAAGCGGTATCCCGTACAAAGACTGGCCTTCAACACCATAGTGAGCAGTGATGACACCCATGCCAACCTGAACCAGCAATAAAGCAGAAACAATCCAGAAGTATTTTACTGTTGCTTTCTGTGATGGAGTCTGCTTTTCGTTTTTCAAAGGCATTATACTGGGAAAACTACCAGCCTCCTCATTTTTCCTTGTCGCATAATACCAGGCCATTAATCCAATACCGGCCAGAAGGATTATTACACTGAAACCTGTCCATAATATAAGCGAACCTGTTGGCTTATTACCCATGAGTTCATCAGCCGGCCAATTGTTTGTATATGTTATATCCTGACCGGGACGTTCAGTAACACAGGCCCAGGATATCCAGAAGAAAAAGGAATTAAGATCCGAAACCCGTTCAGGATCTCTCAGTGAATTCTCAGGAATACTGTAAGCATCACGCAGTTCTGACCGGGCCGGATCGTTTGTAAAAAGACCAGCATAAAACCTGCTGTTCGACTCAATAGCGTCAGCCCTCAGATCTGATACAGTAAGCACCTTGGAATCAGGATTATATGTATTTTTTCTGAGCTCCTTCTGAAGAAGCACTTTATAGTAGGCTTTTCTTTCATCACTCAAATCATTATACCCTTTACCTTCCTGCTGGACAGCCATCTTGTCAAGCATGTAAACAGCTTCCCTGTGAAGCCAGTCAGCGCTCCAGTCAGGTGCCTGATAGGCTCCATG
>CAZEYY010000166.1:0-5698 GCA_964516485.1 uncultured Rikenellaceae bacterium | reverse complement strand
AAATAAGGACTCTTAACAGCTTCCTGGCCCTTCCCTCTTCAATAAAAAGTGAAGAAAAAATTCTCAATTCAGATAAAAAGGAATATATGACAACAGGCACTGCAGGACATGATCCGGGAACACGCAAGGTTAAGATAGATGCCAACAGAGGTAAAATTTATATAAAATGACAAGCTTCTCATGCAACTTACGACTCCGGAACTTGTCTTTACAGTGTTAAAATAGAATAGAAATGAACAGAAAAATTATTATAGCAACATTCATTCTTACAATAATATCCTTTTCGTCCCTCATGGCCCAGTTTGAGACGCGACAGGCAGGAATAAGGATGGGGTACCGGGGAGGGATATTCTATCAGGTATCACATGATGCCGGAAATGCTGAGATTGCATATAATGGTATGCTCGGTTTCAACAACAACGGTATTCAGCTGACAGGCCTTAAGATTGTTTATGAAACAAGCATACACGAAATTTCCCCTGACCTTGTTTTCGCCTGGGGCTATGGAGGGCATGCTGGCTTCATGTATGATGATCATGTGAAATTCATGGGAGAAGATTATTATTTCCCGAATGACAGGTTCTGTCCAATGGTAGGTGTCGACGGCTTTGCTTCAGCTGAATACAGGTTTACAGATATACCACTGAATATCAGCCTTAATGTAAAGCCGTTCATAGAACTCACCTTCCCTTCATTCCTGAAAGTATACCCCTGGGATTTTGCCTTGTCGGTTGCTTATGTATTTTAAAAAATAAACAGTATAATTTCATGAAAAAACTAATTATCACATCATTACTACTTAGTGCATTTATCATTTCGACATTTGCACAGGAATCTGACACACTGTACGGACCATATAAGGAAAAGAAGCAGACAGAATATATGACTCTTTTCGGCAATAACAGGCCGGGAGGAGCTTATGGTGCATTCAGCTTTGGATATGCACAAATTGCTGATGAACATAGCGTTACGTTTGGAGGCCGGTTCGAATGGATAGCTGCCCAGGTTGTTGGCTTCGGATTTGGTGGCAAAGGATTCATAAATGAATATCATTATGAACCTGTTATTGACAGGGATGTGTTCCTTACAGGCGGTTACGGAGGTATGTATATTGAACCTATCCTCATGCCCCGCTTCCCTGTTCATCTTGCTTTTCCTGTTCTGCTGGGCGCCGGAGGAATATCTTATGTATCAAAGGATCTTGATTTCGAGGAGAATTTTATCGAGGATTCCGAGGCCTTTCTGCTTGTTGAGCCGGGAGCAGAGCTTGAGATGAACCTGACAAGGCATATCAGACTGGCATTCGGCGCATCATATATTTTTACAACTCCATTCGATATTGGAACTGACGGAAACACAATTGCCGGAGCAAAGGCAATGGAGGGGATTAACTATAATATAACCCTTAAGTTCGGTAAGTTTTAAGAAGGTTTCCCGCAGATTGCGCAGATCAACGCAGATGTATTTTAAAATCCTGCGAATATCTGTGTTATCAGCGGGAGATTTTTATTTGGACCTGAAGGCAGCTACTCCCTCATCAAGCCATTTTTTATATTCCTCAATATTGAGGTTAGTTGGCATGGGGTCGATAAGCGGATTACCTTCATGGTCGGCAATCACATATAATGGAAGTGCATTCGTTTTGAATTTTGAAATCTCAAGTTCCTCATTAATCTTTCCTATAGTCTTCTTCACCTTTCCATCAATCTGCGAAGTAATCCATTCACTTTCAGGCAACTGAGTCCTGTCGTCAACATACAGGGCGATAATTACAAAATTGTCTCGGAGGCGTCTCAGAACTTCAGGATCGGACCACACCTTAGCCTCCATTAACTTGCAGTTGGCACAGGCATGGCCTTTAAAATCGATAAATACCGGTTTATTCTGTTCCTTCGCGCAGGCAAGGCCCTGTTTAAGATCAAAATATCCTGTGAGTCCCAGTGGCAACTCAAAGATATCACCATGCCTGGGGTCTGAGCACAAAGCGCTTGAAGGAGTATTTGTAATTGAAGGCATCGTACCTCCCCTGTTTTGTGAGATCAGAAGGGGAAGGTTAAGCTGTGATTTCGATTGTGAAGGCAGGAATGATGACAATCCCGTTAGTGGTGCACCAAACAAACCGGGAACAAGGTATATAACAAATGAGAACACTGCAATTACAAGGAAAAGCCTGAAAGTACTAATAAAAGGAAGCTCACTGTCATGTGAGAACCTTATCTTTCCAAGCAGGTAAAAGCCCATAAGTGAGAACAATACTATCCATATTGCTAGGAAGAGGTCGCGTGACAGAAGTCCGAGATTATAGACACTGTCAATTGTCGATAGAAATTTCATGCTGAAGGCCAGCATAATAAAACCGAGTACTACTTTCACAGAGTTAAGCCAGCCGCCTGATTTCGGCATCCTGCTCATCACTGAAGGGAAAAGTGCGAAAATTGTAAATGGCAGGGCAAAGGCAAGGCCGAAGCCTAACATGCCTATTGTAGGACGCACAACATCTCCACTGGCTGCTTCAACAAGCAGGGCTCCCACAATTGGTCCGGTGCATGAAAATGACACAATTACAGTTGTCAGTCCCATGAAGAATGCAGCTAGCATTCCACCCTGGTCTACCTTTGAGTCAGCGCCTGATGCCCATTTATTTGGAAGTACAATCTCGAAAGCCCCGAAAAAAGAAGTGGCAAAAATCACGAACAGGGCAAAGAAGATTGTGTTTGGTATCCAGTGAGTGCTCAGGGCATTTGCGACGCCTGCTCCAGCGCTGGTAAGTGAGACGAGAATTCCAAGGGAGGAATATATAAGTACTATAGAGATACCGAATATAAGCGCTTTAAGTACGGATTTACCTTTGTTTTCCGATCCCTGTGAGAAGAAGGCCACAGTCATCGGTATCATCGGGAATACACATGGAGTAAGAACACCTGCAAAACCTGCAAGAAGTGAGATGAGGAAAAATTTAAGAAGGCCGCTGCCCTGCTCCTTCTGGCTGCCAGCAGAAGTAACAGTCTGTTCCTGTGCCCCAGCTACAGTGTTGCCACCACCGGCGATTGCAATTGAAAACTCCACATCCTTGGGAGGTGAGCAGGTTACATTGTTGCAGGCCATGTAGTTAAGTATTCCTTTCACGGTGAAGGAGGCTTCAGAAGAAATAATTTTCTGCCTGAACTCAGCTTTGGAGCTGAAAGTCTGTATTTTGAAGCCAAAAGCCTCATCCATCTTTTCGACAGGAGGTATTACTTCAAGTATTTTGCCATCAAGTTTATAGCCGGACAGTGTATCGAATGTGAATGATGTGGGTATCGGACCGCCATCAGGAACCGACATTCCATAGATGTGAGAGCCTTCCTCTATAGTGGCAGTAAGAACAACCTCGTACAGACTATCACCTTTCTTCTCATAGGTGAAATCCCATGTTACAGGATCAAAGATCTGAGATTCAGCATATAAGGCTAAGGATAACAGTGTCAGCATCAACATACTTTTCCTGAACATAACTTTGTCTGTTTAAGTTTTTGTTTAAAAGGCAAGAAAACAAATTCCGAAAAGAGATACAAGCAAGATCTGAAATTGTTCAGTCAGATGCAAGGTCAATCTCATTATCATAATGATCAAAGAAATGATATTCGAGCATATGATATGAAGTTGCGGATTGTATCTTAAGGCTTATCTTGTACTTAAAATTCCATTTCCTGCATACAGGGATAATCCCTTTTTTAAGATAGGCAGCAACAAAGGGATGCACATTAAGGATTATCTTGCGTGTTTTGATTTTGTCAACAATATATGCAAGGGTCCTTTCAAGCTCATCGGTAAAGAGAATTGTGGGTTTTGTTTCTCCGGTACCCTGGCATACAGGACATTTTTCATCTGTCACTATATTCATTTCGGGCCTTACCCTCTGGCGGGTGATCTGCATCAGCCCGAATTTTGTCAGAGGAAGTATGTTATGCTTTGTTCTGTCATTTCCCATTACCTCCTTCATCTTTTCATGAAGGAGCTGCTTGTTTTCATTCGACTGCATGTCGATGAAGTCGACAACAATTATCCCCCCCATGTCCCTGAGTCTCAGCTGCCTGGCTATTTCCACAGCTGCCTCCATATTAACCTCAAGGGCATTTGATTCCTGGTCGTTGCCTGAACGGGAACGGTTACCACTGTTCACGTCTATAACATGAAGGGCTTCGGTATGTTCTATAATAAGGTATGCCCCATGCTTGAAAGAGACAGTTTTACCAAAGAGAGCCTTGATCTGTTTATTGATGCCAAAATGGTCAAAGATAGGGATGCTTCCCTTGTACACTTTAACTATTTTTTCCTTTTCAGGCGCTATCTCCCGTATATACAAACGGACATCCTCGGCAAATGAAGCATCGTTGACATGAATGCTGTTAAATGTAACATTCAGCATGTCGCGGAGGATTGTTGAGGTCCTGTCCATTTCTCCAATGAAAAGCTTCGGAGATTTTATTTCCTTTTTGACAGTAAGGAAAGCCGATTCCCATTTTCTGACTAGTTCGCGCAGCTCGGCATCGAGTACAGCAACCTTTTGTCCATCGGCTACAGTTCTGACTATGACCCCATAATTTCGTGGCTTAATGCTCTGAACAAGAGTCTTAAGCCTGCTTTTCTCCTCCGAGCTTTCAATTTTCGATGAAACCGATACCTTATCGGAATACGGCATCAGAACAAGGTTCCTGCCTGCGAGTGATATTTCGGCAGACAGTCTCGGACCTTTTGTTGAAATAGGTTCTTTTGTTACCTGTACAATAACAGTCTGACCCTGAGTAAGGACATCAGTTATTTTTCCGTCCTTGTCAATATCCGGTTCAGGCTTGAATTTATGAACAGGAGGTACTCTCCCCTGTTTCTGAAGAGCAGTCAGGTAGTACTTCTGATGAGTTCTGAACTGAGCTCCGAGATCGAGATAATGCAGGAAAGCATCTCGCTCATAACCTACATTAATAAATGCAGCATTCAATCCGGGCATGATCTTCTTGACCTTGCCAAGATATATGTCCCCCACAGAGAATCGAATGTTTCGTTTTTCCTTGTTTAATTCAATAAGCTGCTTGTCTTCAAGCAGTGCCAACGAAACCTCGGATTCACCAACTTCGATGATTAAATCCTTGTTAACCACGTTTAAATATTGATCTGATTTTGAGTGTTTTCCCAAACACCCGGCCCCATACATAAAATAAACCTAAAGACCGTCAGATCTTTAGGTTTAAATAAAAGTTCTATGACCACTGGCTGATCTGTTACTTCTTCTTATGTCTGTTCTTACGCAAACGCTTTTTGCGTTTGTGTGTGGCCATCTTATGTCTTTTTCTTTTTTTACCGCTTGGCATGGCTTAAAATTTTAATAAGTTACTGGTGAATTATTTCACTTGGGTTTTCACTTTTCCTGTAAAGCTTTTTGATGGCTTAAATGAAGGAATAAAGTGCTCAGGAATAATGATAGTGGTGTTTTTTGAGATGTTACGAGCTGTTTTTTCAGCACGTTTTTTTACAACGAAACTACCGAATCCTCTTAAATAGACATTCTTACCTTTCACTAACGATCCTTTGATGGTGTCCATGAAGGCTTCTACAGCTTTTTGTACTGTAACTTTCTCAATTCCGGTATTTTTCGAAATCTCGTTTACGATATCAGCCTTTGTCATTTTTAGTAAAATTATTTAATTATCAACTAATTACA
>CAZEYY010000165.1:0-5862 GCA_964516485.1 uncultured Rikenellaceae bacterium | reverse complement strand
CTGTATTTCAGGCTCCTTAAACGCCTCCTTGATTCAGGCGAGGTACTTATGGGTAAAAAGTTCAAAGACTGATATACCTAAATAAAAAGAGAGGCTGCCCCGATAAGACAGCCTCTCTTTTTATTTATGATTAACCGATCTGATTCAGCAAGTTCAATGAATTCAGTCAGTGATTTCAATCATTTTGAAAGGAACCCTGATAATTGATTCATAATCCTCACCAGCTTCAAGCATATCCTCATCGTCTTCTTCATAATACCAGTTTACTTCAACTTCATTTTTGGCCTTATGAATGGCTTCAAGCTTCTTGAAAACATCAAGAATGCATTTTGATGAGCTTGTATTAAAATATTCCAGCCTTATATTAACGGTAGTTTTTGTGAGAGGACTTTCCTTGTAGCTCTCGAGCCAGTCGACTAGCGGTTTATAAAATTCAACAGAGTTCTCAGGAATTGAACGTCCTTTGATTTCGAAAATGCCGGCACCGGCATCAAATTTAACTGTCGGGGTTTTTGGTGTTCCTTCGATAATGATCGGTTCCATATTCTCTTCTTTTTAAAGTTACCTAATTTTCTTTCTCTTCGTTTACAAGTATATCCAGGTAAAAAAACGAATAATTATTGTTATACTGTACAAAAGCATAATCAAGCTTATTGCCTGTTTTCCTGGCTATATCAACAAGGCCCAGTCCTCCTCCGCCCTTGGCAGAGATTCGCTGATGATTCAGAATGAACTTATATAGTTCCTTAATCTCTTCATGCGATGAGCGGTTGATCCTTTTTATCTTTTCCTCAAGCTTTTCAATATTCTCCGATTGTACAAAGTTACCTGTTATTATCTTATACCCGCCATTGACACGCGACACAACAAGCAAACCATATTTCTCAACCTGGTCCTCAAAGTCTTCAGGAACCCTGTCAACATGGTGATACAGGTTCTGCAAACTTTCTACAAGTACGTTATAAACTTTCTTCCTGAGCTTGGGATTGTCATTCACAGCAACCATCTTCTCCTCAACAGAATCGAGTACGTGATTTATCACATCTGAATCAACATTACCCTTATAAAGCAGGATAACATTTTCCTTAGACTGACCTGAATAATAACTCTCAATGTTAAAGCTCATTTAAGCTTCATTTTTGGTGAGGTGAAATGATTCAAATAACAAATATAATAAAAATATGAAGTTTCCAAATTACTTATAATCCACTTTCATAAATTAAAAATACATACTTTTTTGATAAAGCGTATTGATTTCTGTGACCAATAATGCTTTTATAAGGTTGACTTGCCGGTGGCTTTCCTAGAACCGGTATAAAGCTCATATCCTGCAAGCATGCATTCGAGTGCCCCGTTGAAAAGTATATGCCGTGAAGCTGTTTTCAGACCCACATTTTTTAAGGCCTCCCGGTTTGCTGACAATATCCAGGCATTAAAACCGCTGAAATTATGTTTAAGTGTTGTTCCTATCATGCTATACAGTGAGTCAATATCTTCAGGAGTAATTCTCTGGCCATAAGGGGGATTCATAACAAGGATTCCCTCAGTTGATACTGGCTTAACATCTTTGAAATCAGCTATATAAAGTTCGATTAGTTCTCCTACGCCGGCCCTGTTAATATTCGACCGGGCATATCCGACAGCTTCACCGGAAATATCGCTTGCCTGAATCTTTATATCAGGCTTTCGTATTTTTCCTTCCTCTTTCAACCTGATCTCCCTGAACATATTTTCATCATAATCCTGCCATTTCTGAAAGCCGAAAAAACTCCTGTACCGGCCGGCTGGCATTCCTGAAGCCAGCATTGCAGCTTCTATCGGTATAGTACCTGAACCACACATAGGATCAATAAGCAACGACTGTCTGTTCCATCTTGTAAGCCTTAGTATCCCTGCTGCCAGCACTTCATTCACAGGGGCAATAGTCTGCTCTGTCCTGTAACCCCTCTTGTAAAGGGGAATCACTGTTGAATCGAGGGAAACTGTCACTTTCTGATTGCTTATATGCAGATTCACAACTACATCAGGGTTTACAGCGTCAACAGAGGGCCTTCGTCCTGTTCTCTTCCTGAAATAATCTGCTATTGAGTCTTTTACAACAAGGGCCGGATATCCGGTATGCTTAAACAGCGGACTGTTGACAACAGGTACAACAGTGAATGTTGAATCGTTCTTCAGGTAGTCATTCCAGTGAATTTTCAGACAGCCGTTATACAGATCATCCTTCGTCCTGATATTGAATTCAGCAAGCGGCACAAGAAAGGACAAGGCCGTGGCTGAAGAGTAATTCACAAGGTAAAGCAGGGATTTGCTGCCCTCAAAGATAACTGCACGGTTAGCTGCAGAAACACCTTTGGCTCCCAACGAAACCAGTTCATCGGCAAGCACCTCTTCCAGGCCATAGAGTGTTCTGGCAATGAGCTTCATAATGATTTTCTGAAAAACTACTTATAGCCAAGTATCGAATTATACTTATCCTTGTCTGTGATAAGCTTCAAAGCCTGGTCAATCACCTTGTCATTGCTGTTTATTATCTGGTAGTATTCTGATGTCTTCCAGAGATTTGTTGCGACCAGGCCCTTGAGAATCAACAATATTTCGTCTTTAGAAATATTATACTGGGCTTCGTCATATTTCACTCCTTCAGCTTCTCCCTTGGCAATGAATGCTTTAATATCTTCAGGAGAAAACCTGAAATTCGTGTTGAAATCATTAAATGTCTTATACCGCGAAGTAATTTCCTTCCTGTTACGGTCGAAGTAGTCAAGTGTGAATCCGTTGAGTACATTCTTTCCGGCAAGCCTCCTGAAATAGGCTGTGTTATATGTAGTATCAACAGCCACGAACACATCAGGCATAATCCCTCCGCCGCCATAAACAATCCGCTTGTTAACAAGAGTGTTGAATTTCAGTGAATCAGGAAGGTGAATGCTGTCGGCACTCATCATTTCTCCGTCGGTATATCTTTTGTAGAAATTCTCAATGTATTTTTCATAGCCACCGTCATAGGGACTCTGAATTGATCTTCCGGTGGGTGTATAATATCTTGCTATCGTAAGCCTTATCATTGAGCCGTCAGTAAGGTAAAAACCATTCTGTACAAGTCCTTTACCGAAAGTCCTTCTGCCCATAACAATTGCCCTGTCCCAGTCCTGGAGTGCTCCCGAGAGAATTTCGCTTGCCGATGCAGAGTTCTCATCGGTAAGCACAATTACTCTTGCAGAAGAGAGTGATCCGCCTCCTTTTGATTTATAGTCCTGCCTTGGTGTTTTGCGTCCCGACATGTAAACAAGAAGCTTTTGGTCGGGGAAGAATTTTTCAGCAAGCTGGGTGGCAGCGGCCATATAGCCTCCGCCATTTCCCCTGAGGTCAAGTACAAGGTTTTGCATCCTGCTGAATTTTCTCATACTGTCAACAGCTGTTGTAAACTCTTTTTCAGTTGTGGCAGCAAATTTATTCAGCTTTATGTAGCCTGTTTCGTTGTTCAGCATATAAGCGGCATCAAGACTGTTTATGGGAATTTTATCCCGGACTATTGTGAAGTCAAGCAGATCCTTCTCGCCCTTTCTGAATATTGAGATGTTAACCTTTGTTCCTTTCGGGCCCATAAGTTTCTTACGGACCCCTGAGGTGCTTATATTAATGCCTGTAACTTTCTCATTATCAATATTAATAATCCTGTCCCCTGCCCTGAGTCCTACTTTTTCCGAAGGTCCTCCGGCAATAGGTTCTATAACTATTATTGAATCCCTGAGTATATTGAACTGTATGCCAATGCCATCAAAGTTACCGTTAAGCGGTTCGTTCATATCCTTCACATCCTTTGCAGAAATATAAGTGGAATGAGGATCAAGGTTTCTCAGAATTTCGATAATTGCTTTTTCGGTCAGCCTGCCAAGGTTAGCGGTATCAACATAGAAGGATTCAATAAGGTTAAGTGTTCTTCCAACCTTGAATGTTTCTTCAGTGAGAACCTGAGCTTTAGCAGATAAAGCAGATGTTATCAGGAAAAGGAATAATATCCCGCCCCTTATTATATTTCTTTTCATTTGACTGTTTTAAACTGTAAGTATAAACGCTATTCCCACTCAATTGTTGAAGGAGGCTTTGAACTGATATCGTAAACTACTCTGTTAATGCCCTTTACCTTATTTATTATTTCATTTGAAACAGCACCAAGAAACTCGTACGGCAGATGTGACCAGTCGGCAGTCATGCCATCAGTTGATGTTACAGCCCTCAGTACCACCGCATTTTCATAGGTTCGTTCATCTCCCATCACCCCTACTGACTGTACAGGCAGAAGAATCACACCTGCCTGCCATACAGAGTCATACAGGCCGTTGTTTCTGAGTCCTTCAATGAATATTTCGTCAGCTTCCTTAAGCATTCTCAGCTTCTCCCTTGAAACTGCGCCAAGTAATCTTATTGCGAGACCGGGTCCGGGAAAAGGATGTCTTTTAAGAATATAGTCCGGAAGTCCAAGAGCGAAACCAACCTTCCTCACTTCATCTTTAAAAAGCAGTCTGAGCGGTTCAACAACCTTCAGGTGCATCTTTTCGGGAAGGCCGCCAACGTTATGATGTGACTTTATTGTAGCTGAAGGACCTTTTACAGACACTGATTCGATAACATCGGGATATATAGTTCCCTGGGCCAGCCATTTAACATCCCTGACCTTATGTGCCTCTGAATCGAATACTTCTATAAAAATCCTTCCGATTATTTTCCGTTTGGTTTCAGGGTCGCTAACGCCTTCAAGTTCATTCAAAAACCTGTCACTTGCATCAACTCCGGCTACATTCAGACCAAGACCGCGATAAGAATCTATTACTCTCGAATATTCATTTTTTCTGAGCAGGCCATTATCGACAAAGATGCAGGTAAGGTTTTTACCTATTGCCTTATGCAGGAGGAAAGCTGCAACGGAAGAATCCACTCCGCCGGAGAGGCCCAGAATAACCTTGTCATTGCCAAGCTTCTCCCTTAGTTCGTTTACAGTGGTGTCAACAAACGATTCAGGAGTCCAGGTCTGGCTGCAACCGCAGATGCCTGCAACAAAATTTCTGAGAATAACAGAGCCTTCTGTTGTATGATAAACTTCAGGATGAAACTGAATACCCCATGTATTTTCTCCCCTGACATGGTATGCTCCAGCCTTAACATCTGATGTTGATCCTGTTATCTCATACCCCTCAGGCAAACGTGCAATTGTATCGGCATGTGACATCCATACCTGTGTCCCCGTTGAAACACCCTTAAACAAGGGATCTTCATTATTAAATGAAATAAGGTTTGCCCTCCCGTACTCCCTGCTGTCAGAAGCCTTTACCTCTCCGCCATACTTATGAACAAGAAGCTGTGCTCCGTAACAGACTCCAAGCAAAGGCAATACGCCCTTAATGCCTTTCAGGTCGGGGAAAGGAGCATCCTTGTCGCGTACAGATGAAGGGCTGCCTGAAAGGATAACCCCCCTTACACTGGCATCAGGTATGGGAAAATGATTATAAGGATGTATCTCGCAATATACATTCAGCTCCCTTACCCTCCTGGCTATCAGCTGAGTATACTGGGAACCGAAATCCAGAATAAGAATTTTTTCCTGCAATTGAATTCAGTTTAAAAGTAATAACGGATTCAAAGATATTGATTCTTTTTTCAGTAGTCTATTAAATCATTGGTGATTTCATAGCTTTTCCCGTCAACTGCGGCAAAGGTTCGCGGAAATACAGAACGGGCCTCTTCAACAAGGCTGTCAGTATTCCTGTACCTGGAAGAGAAATGCCCTATAAGCAGAGATCCTGCTTCAGCTTTCAAGGCAATATTTGCAGCATCAGTTGTTGTTGAATGAAAAGTGACAGC
>CAZEYY010000164.1:0-5935 GCA_964516485.1 uncultured Rikenellaceae bacterium | reverse complement strand
GTCTTTTCTTGAGGATAAAGTTACAACAATTATTAATAAAAACACTGGCGCACCCTGAATCATAAAACACATTGGAGATTAATACTCAAAGGTTTCGCCACCTGATCGTCCTGAAAATATTTGCAGCTTTGAATTTAACTCTAAATTCCTTATCATGTAAAGCTCAGTATATATTCAAAAGAAGCTAACGACAGGACCCCAATATCCCGGTCCAGGAACAAAATACCCGGCCTGAATCGTTAATCAAAGATATTTGACCTTTTATTAAGTTTTAGTATCCTTCTGTCAAAATGAGTCTGAGAAAACATAATTATACCATAACTTTATAAAGTAGCGGTTGTTTTTTATCTAAACCAAATCTATAGTGTTATGAAAAACCTGAAAATCATCCTTGCCATACTCCTTATGACGGTACTGGCAATCTCATGTTCCAAGGAACAGACAAATGGCGCAGATGAAATGCTGAAAAAGGCGACTGTGGTCTATGGTCCGGGCACGCCCGTCTCAATGGATGGTGTAGTACCATACATAATACCCGGTGCAAATCGAGGAGGAAACAGAACATGCGCAGAGGTTGCCTCTTACTTCAACACATCGTTTGCCGTATGTGGTGATAAACTTGATTACAGTGATTATGACTATGACGGTGACAATGAATTCTCCGGTACATTCCCTGAAGGTCTTAATGTAACTCTGGATGGGATTTACATCTCATTTGACATTGACGGATGTATTAAGATCGGAGATGAGTTCTACAAAGTTGGCGCCGTAATAGTCAAAGGCTCAAATGCTGCAAATGTTTACTATTACCCTGATGGCTCAACAGGAGACAGTGGGCTAGCGGCTCCAGGTGAAAAGCCTATGTTAAGCAATCTTACATTCTGCTTCGTCAATTGTGAGATGCCTGCACAGAAGGTAATTGCAGTCAAAACTTTCCTCTGGGGTCCTTATGGCTATACATGGGCAGGCAGCGACGGTTCTTACATTTTCCTCCCGACAACGGAATGGTGCCAGTATATGGGTGCTGTGAATTATCCTGAAACCAATTCTTTCCTCCTGCTTGAAGACTATACCAGGGCAAACCTTGGCAACGTTACAATTGCAGAAGCCTACCCGAATGGTGTAAGGTCCCTGGTCATAACCGTGACTAGTTCCTACGGACTTCTTGATAAAACATTTGTATATGTTGGTGAAATGGCAGAATTATTTGGTTCAGGCACTTGTCCCGATTATACGGCATGGCCGAACCAGGACCTGACAGACAGCCAGACTCACACATTTACTATACCATACTAGTAGAATGACATATTTAAAAAAAAGGGGAGTAACTTAGATTGCTCCCCTTTTTTTAACAAGATATTTAAGAATAACATAAACAATGCTAACCTCAAGGTCTTGATACAATGGATGCTTCTGTACCTCCGAGGAGGTTAATGCCATAGGCTGTGTCAAGGAGTTGTTTTCCCACATAAGGTTTGAAATGAAGACCATCGTAAAAATTTGATTTTTCGTCTGAGATACTGTTAATTCCGGTAAAATCAAAGACACGATCGGCGCCAAAGACAGACCGGAGAATTTCCAGGTCTTTTTTATTAAAAGAAATCTGTTGGTAGTTTGGGGCAATGATAATTTTATAGTCCGTACCGTGTTTTACAAAGACCCTTTTTATCTCATTCAGCACTTTAATGTGATCGCTGGTAATCTGTTGCCTGTATTCGCGCTCCGTTCCGCTTCTTTCAGGGAATCTGTCCCGCCGTATTTCGTAATATCTCAAAGAATCAGCATTGAGCTCCTCCTGAATGCTGAAATTTGTATACTCGTTTGTCACAGGATTGATATACGACCTTTCATTCAGCAAACAATCAGACATGTAAGGTTTGAACTCATTCGTTAAAGCATACACTAACAGGGATCGGATTAAACTTATATCAAAGATCTTCAGCAAATTCTTATACTGAAAATTGTACCATGAAGAATGGCATATCCGGGGATGCTTAACAAAAAGAACATTTTCCCTATCCAGTTTATCAAAAGCGTAATTGTAATCTATTACGAAGACTGCATTCTCAATCGGGTCATTCCTATGATCAATATACTTTATCTTAGACCAGATCCCAATTATATTTTCACGCGAGGCGTCGAATGAAAAGACTTTTGCTGTATCCGGCAGATATGACATCCAGATGCTGGGTCGAACAAACAAGGCTGTTGATGAGCCAAATATGAATGAGTTATATTTCTCCGTCTCTCTGTTCATCAGATAGACCTCTGATGAAACATAGTCCCGATTTTTGGGTATGTATGACCTCTTGTTGAAATCATTATACTTGAAAATGACCATGAATGGATCAATTACGATATAGGCAGTAAGATAGACGAAGAACGGCACCAGAAAGACCAGTACTTTTTTTATGTATCCTAAGAGATCCTTCATTCTAATTAAAACATTTCATAAATAAAAGATGCATTACCATCTAACTGAGTAAGAATCAGAAACAATGCTGAGTAGTAAACGATCATCCTAACAACCTTATTATTTACCCATAACAAATGGATCTTTGTGTGGACTGAATTAAAATCATTCTGTAAAATTTCATACAATAGAAAAAAAATCACAAACGTCAGGCCGAAGAGTAAGGGTTCATTCAACAGCCTTATCTTCTGTATTTCGAGAGGGCTGGAAATTTCCGAAAATACCCGCATAACTGATGATAGGTCCGGAGCAAAGAAAAAAGTAAGGGATAGTGCGTAAAAGGAATAGGTAAACAGCCTGCCTGCCAATTGCCGGGTATAGCCCGGGATTAGTGAAAAAAGTGTATTCCGGAACTTCTTGGTTCTGAATTCATAATAAATAACCAAAGCCTGCAAAAATCCCAGTACCATAAAATTCCACCCGGCCCCGTGCCATATTCCAAACAAGATCCATGTCAGGAAGACAGCAATTATTGTGGCATGCCCCTTTAGCTTCCTCAACCTGAAACTTACCTGTTTGAATACATAATCGTTAAACCACGAAGAAAGAGAAATATGAAACCTGCGCCAAAAGGTCGTCATGTTTTCAGAAAGAAAGGGTCTGTTAAAGTTTGGGACCAGTTCTATACCTAACGCCCGTGCAAATCCAATGGCAATATCTGTATAACCTGAGAAGTCAAAGTATAGATAAAGGGGCTGAATCAGAATAAGTGTGATAATCTGGTATCCTGTATAATCACCGGTAGATGAATAGATCTGTGATACGGCAGCTCCAAGATGGTTAGCTATAATTATTTTTTTAAAATATCCCCGGAGTGCAATTCTGAGCCCGTCTGAAATATTAACAGGATTGAACTTATTATTTAGAGTCAGTTGTGGAAGGAAGTGATTTGATCGTTCAATGGGACCAGAAAGAAACTTGGGAAAGAAAACCAAATAAAGGAAAAACCGAAGAAAATTGTTTTCGGGTTTTTCCCAGCCCATTTTTATATTAATCAGGTACCCTATCCCCTGGAGTGTGTAATATGATATACCGATTGGAATAATTATTTCTGAAAGGATAGAGATCCTGATGTTTACATTAAGCATCTCCAGGACCGGATCGATTGCAAAGGAGGCATAACGAAGCAGAATAAGCTGGGAGAGATTCAGAATAATACCTGCACGAAATAAAGCTGTCTTGTGTTTTGAAGCCGGCAGTTTCTGTCCTACAAGATAGTTGATGAAAGCATATGCTGCCAGGTAGAAAGGAAGGAAGATATTATAGGATGCAATTAAACCACAGCTAAGCAACACCAGGTATCCCACCTTTAGCCTTGAAGGTATAATATAAATAATAAAAACAGCTGTAATTGCCAGTAAGGCAAACTTAAGAGAGGTTATTTCCACCTGTGTCTAAGTTAATGTAGCATCCAATAATAATGCATATTACTGACTCAGTACAGTAAATTGTGACTAAATGAGAGTAACCATTGACTAAAGCAGGCTTTTTCCACATGCTTTAATGATTTCGTCCAGTTTTGTATTAGCAATTCCTGCCATCTGAATCTCTCAAATAGCATGTTCCAACGGAGTTAAAAACGAACTAACAGCTACCCTTAGCATGAAGTATCTCTGCCAGTCATCAACTGCCTGCATAAGCATATTTACGTGAAAAAGTCCGTTGACCTGTGGTAATCCTCAGAATGTAAGTCCCTCTCGTAAGACCGTTAGTATTTATGTTTAGCATAGTCTCCTCAGACATTGGAGTGCTGTATACCATCTGACCATTGATGCTGAACATCTCAACAGACATTTTATTTTCACCTGTGCGAGAAATATCTATGGTCAATTGATCATGTCCGGGATTTGGACAGATAATTACTTCACCCGCATGATCAAAAGTATCCTTGATTCCTGTCGCCTGACTTTTAAATGTATTTACTATAAACTGCGCAAATATAGGACCAACTGCCTGATTAGCATTTAGATTTGGATGGGAATCAATTACGGTATGACTCTTTTCATAATCATATTTAAGACAGTTAACCTTCCCGTTGACCGGGGTTGGATTTGACTCTGCAACGAGATTGTAGAAATCAAAGATGTATATATTAGGATGAGACTTGCCATCTTCCGTCAGCCAGGTTGATTTAACCCAGTTTACAAATTCCCTGGCTCTGGCCGCTTCCTCTGTCGTTGTCTCAAGACGATGGAGAGGCGCCAGTGTCCATATAATAAACTTCTTCTTCGGGTACTGATCCATTAGACCCCGTAAAGCACGGTATTGCAGCTTGTAGTTAGCAATACTCTTTACGGGCGAGCTCACAGTAGGTGTTGCGTTATCAGGTACTAGCCCGGCGCCTGGAAAACAATGCTTGAATATCACAACATCATAAGACTGCAAAATGTTACTCAGACATTGAATATTGGCATTTGTAGTATTGCATTGACCATTTACCCAGAGGTTCCAGTAGTCATAAGGATAATTCTCCCATGGATATGGCGAATCTGGATATGATCTTTCTGTTACTGTGTAATTTGTTCCGTTTGAAGAGTTATAGTTGTTGATCCATGAAGCTACATTGCCTTCGACATAGACGCCTTCACCCGTTGAATGATGAAGGAAAATAGCGGACTGACCCTGTAATTCAAAAACCAGTCCCAGTATCATACAAATCAATATTCCGTGTTTCATTCTCATTCTAATTTAGAGTATAACATCGATCTTTTATACTCAGTTCATTTTGTTTTGTTTCCACTTCCTTTCTGTATTGATAAAATTTTAATATTTTATTTAATCCAGTTCGACGGTGTTAGTATTCTTATTATAAATTTGTTTACAATCCAAAAATCATTATCGCCGGACTGATTTTGTGATTTGGGCTCCACCTTCTTTCATCAAAAAAATGTAACAAAACCAATTATTGACCGTAAAAATAGCTACGTTTGTCAAAGCAAATCACACATTCGTCAAAATAGTCCGGTTTATGAAAAGATTTCTACTGCCATTTCTGTTCGTAGTCAGCACAAGTTTATCCGGTAAGACCTATTACGTAGCGCCCAATGGAAGTGATTTAAACAACGGAACCTCGCTAACCACTCCTTTCGCCACATGGCAAAGAGGGATAAACGTAGCTTATCCCGGGGATACAATTTTTGTCAGGGGGGGGGTATATTATATTACCGGCAAAAATAATTTTGTTGAGGTAAATCCACAGGCTTATCCAACTGGTAAGGGTCGCAGTGGAACGAGAGAAAACCCTATTTGCTTTTGGGCATATCCACCAGATTTCGAAGCCGGTAATCACCCAATACTTGATTGCAATGCAGCGTTGGAGACTTATGAAACAAATTATTCAGCGTTTGGCTTACAAGCAGTTGAATACTGGCATATCAAAGGAATAACTGTCAGGAATGCCTGGCAAAGAGGTGTGGCAAATAGAAGAGCACAGGGGATAGGTGCCGCCCTTGCCGCAAATAT
>CAZEYY010000163.1:2517-5947 GCA_964516485.1 uncultured Rikenellaceae bacterium | reverse complement strand
CCGCGGTTCGGGCCGGATGCCGGTTTTATGCGGGCTATCCTATCACTCCCCAGAGTGAGATACTCGAATATCTTATGGAAGCAAATCCTTATGAACGCACCGGAATGGTTGTTCTTCAGGCTGAAAGCGAAGTAGCAGCAATAAACATGGTTTATGGCGGTGCAGGTTGTGGAAAGAAGGTAATGACTTCTTCTTCCTCTCCCGGAATAAGTCTCAAGCAGGAAGGTATCTCCTATATTGCAGGAGCAGAACTTCCCTGTCTTATAGTTAATGTTGCCAGGGGTGGTCCGGGACTGGGTACTATACAGCCAGCTCAGGCCGATTATTTCCAGTCTGTTAAAGGTGGCGGTCATGGCGACTATCACTTGATTGTCCTTGCACCTGCTTCGGTACAGGAGATGGCTGATTTCGTTGAACTGGGTTTCGAGCTTGCATTCAAATACAGGAATCCAGCCCTTATACTTTCCGACGGAGCAATCGGTCAGATGATGGAGAAGGTATACCTTAATCCGCAAAAACCAAGATCTTCCGAATCCCCGGAATGGGCAACAACAGGAAAGGGAACCAGAGAAGACCGGAATATAATTACCTCACTTGACCTTGACCCCGACGGACAGGAGCAGTTCAATCACAAGCTTATTGAGAAGTATGCGGAGATAGAAAAGAATGAGGTCAGGTATGAAGAGTTTCATTGTGATGATGCTGAATACCTGCTTGTTGCTTATGGTACAAGTGCCAGGGTTTGTCAGAAATCAGTTCAGATTGCCCGTGAACATGGTATAAAACTCGGATTGCTGAGACCTGTTACCCTGTTTCCCTTCCCTAAAAAGAGAATAGCAGAGATAAGCTCCAGGGTAAAAGGGATACTGTCTGTTGAAATGAGTTCGGGACAGATGGTGGAGGATGTCCAGCTTGCAGTAAACGGAAGGGTGCCTGTTAAACACTTTGGAAGAATGGGAGGGATAGTCACAACTCCCGATGAAGTTGTAGAGCATGTTAAAACTTTATTTTTAGGAGGAAAGTGAGATGAAAGAGGCTACAGGAATTAAGGAAATTATAAAACCCGAAAACCTCGCTTATGCCAGGACTGAGGTTATGCTCAATAATACACTGTCGTACTGTCCCGGCTGTGGTCATGGAACTACTCACAGAATACTTGCTGAGCTTATTGATGAGCTTGGGTTGCAGTCAAAAACAATTGGCGTCTCACCTGTTGGCTGTTCTGTTCTTATGTATCACTATCTTGACGTGGATATACAACAGGCAGCTCATGGCAGGGCGCCTGCTTTGGCAACAGCGATCAAAAGACTGCTCCCTGACAGGTTCGTTTTTACCTACCAGGGTGACGGTGACCTGGCTGCAATAGGTACTTCAGAGACAATTCATGCATGCAACAGGGGAGAGAACATACTTATAGTTTTTATAAATAACGGTATCTATGGCATGACCGGAGGTCAGATGGCTCCAACCACAATCCCGGGAATGAAATCCTCCACTTCTCCCCAGGGAAGAGATGTGCATTCAATGGGAAATCCCCTTAAGATGACTGATATTGTTGCGACACTTGCAGGCACATATTATGTGACAAGACAGAGCGTGCATACACCCGCTAACGTGCGAAAGACAAAGAAAGCCCTGAGGAAGGCCATTGAATATCAGAAGCTTAACAAGGGGACATGCTTCGTTGAGATAGTTTCAAACTGCCCGTCAGGATGGAAAATGACTCCTGTTGATTCAAATAAATGGATGGAGGAAAACATGTTCCCATACTATCCGCTCGGCGATCTTAAAACACCTTCAGAGCAGGCAGAAAAATAAACAAAACATTATTAATCATGACTGAGGAGATAATAATTGCAGGTTTTGGCGGACAGGGAGTTCTGTCGATGGGAAAAATAATGGCGTATTCTGCAATGATGCAGGATATGGAAGTCAGCTGGATGCCTGCCTATGGCCCTGAAATGAGGGGGGGGACTGCTAATGTTACTGTAATTATAAGCAGTGAAAGGATCAGTTCACCTATTGTAAAGCACTTTGATACTGCTATCATACTTAACCAGCAATCTCTTGATAAGTTTGAACATGCCGTGAAACCGGGAGGTGTTCTGATATACGATGGCAATGGAATAACAAGGCATCCTGAACGAAAAGATATTTCGATTTACCGTATTGATGCCGCTGAGGAAGCCGGCCGTACAAACATGTCAAAGGTGTTCAACATGATGGTAATGGGTGGTTTCATTAAGGTCAGGCCGCTTATTAAGCTTGAAAATGTTCTCAGGGGACTTAAAAAATCACTTCCGGAAAGATATCACAGCCTCCTTCCGCTGAATGAAAAAGCCCTTATCCGCGGTGAAGAGATAATAAAGGAGGTTCATCTTGTATGATGCTCCGGTAATTGGTAACCGGTAATCGGTAATCAGTCCCCTGATGCCTGTCGCCTTTAACCTACTTCTCATAGAAATGCATCTCCCTGATATACTTCCATACTTCAGGAGCGAGGTAGTATGACATATCCTTGCCAGCTTTTATTCCGTCACGGATAAAGGTTCCTGAAATATCCATCAGAGGGGCCTTTGAAAAACTTATATCAGCAGAAGAAAGCAACTGCCCAAGAATTGCTGACGAAGGTTTTGAAATACCTGGGCGGGGGTAAACATATACCGGATGTTCCTTTAAAAGCTCCTTTGCATTTTTCCATTTGTGCAAAGTGTAAAGGTTGTCTTCACCCATCACAAGACTAAATTTGTTGGAGGGATATTTTTCCTTAAGATATGCCAGAGTATCAATTGTATATGAGGGAACCGGGAGTCTGAATTCTATGTCGGAAGCCTTCAGCCTGGGATTGTCTCCTAATGCAAGCTGAGCCATGTAAAGTCTCTGATGATCATCAAGGAGAGTCTCTTTTTTCTTTAGAGGATTATGGGGGCTGACAACGAACCATACCTGTTCAAGGCCTTCAAATTCTGTCATGTAGCCGGCTATTGCAAGATGCCCTATATGAACAGGATTAAATGATCCGAAGTACAAGCCTACCTTCGCCATTATTTCAGCTGTTTAAAAAATTATATATCAGGTTATATGCCTCTTTTTTTGCATGTTCAAGATTGTCATTTATTACGATCTTGTCGAAGTTTTCTGCCAGATCAATCTCTTCTTTTGCTTTGGCAACCCTGATTCTGATTTTCTCTTCTGTGTCTGTTCCCCTGTTTATAAGCCTCTTTTCCAGTTCTTCAACTGATGGTGGCATTATGAATATTGACAGGGCACTGGCTCCGAAAATTTTTTTAAGATTTATTCCTCCCATTACATCAACATCAAACAGGACATGTTTTTTTTCATTCCATATCCTTTCCATTTCGCTTTTCAGAGTTCCGTAATACAGATCCTTGTATACTTCCTGCCATTCTACAAGCTCCTGATTATCAAT
>CAZEYY010000163.1:0-2417 GCA_964516485.1 uncultured Rikenellaceae bacterium | reverse complement strand
CGTAATACAGATCCTTGTATACTTCCTGCCATTCTACAAGCTCCTGATTATCAATCTTTTTTTTAAATTCAGGCACAGAAAGATAAAAATAGTCTATTCCGTTTCTTTCGCTTCCCCTGATATGACGGGTTGTTGCTGACACTGAAAATGAAAGACCCAGTCCGCTCTCAAGCAGATGCTTTACAATTGTAGTTTTTCCCGCACCGGATGGAGCCGATATAATAATCAGCTTTCCCTTTTCACTCATTACCTTAATTTATTTTTCTTCTATAAATTACTATCATTTACCTTCTGCCTTCCGCCTTCCGCCTTCAGCCTTCAGCCTTTCATAACACATTAAGAGTCTGTTCCTTAATTTTTTCGAGCTCATCTTTCATCATAACAACGAGCTTCTGGATTGAAGCATCGTTTGCCTTTGATCCGATTGTGTTTATCTCCCTTCCGATTTCCTGGCAGATAAAGTTAAGCAGTTTGCCGTTCGGGGAATCTGTTTTCATTGTTTCAAGGAAATAATCACAATGAGTTTTCAGCCTGACTTTTTCTTCATTTATGTCGAACTTTTCGAGATAATAGATAAGCTCCTGCTCAAATCTGTTCTTGTCGATATTTTCTGCTCCGACATTTTCTGCAAGCATTGAATTAAGCTTCTCTTTTACCTTCCTTATTCTTTCAGGTTCATGATTTCCTATTTTTTCAAGTAATGAGAGGATATTACGTATACATTTCATCATATCCGCCATAATTGAATTTCCTTCCTCAGCTCTGTACAGGTCAAGTATTTTAAGCGCTTCACTTATCCTGGTACGTACAAGTTGCCACTCCTCTTCAGGGATTTCATTTTTGTCAGTCTTCAGTGTTTCAGGAAGTTTCATGATGGCAGAGAAGATCTGATCATCAAGTTTTATGTTAAGCTCAGATGCAATTTCACTGAACTGTTTATAATAATTTTTTACTGCTCCTTTATTTATTACAGTAGATACTTCCTGGTCTATTGAATCAAAATATATTGTAAGGTCAATTTTCCCCCTGTCGAGCACCTGACTGATAATAGTCCTGATTTCAGGTTCTTTTTCTTTATACAGCCATGGCACCTTAATGTTAAGATCAAGCTGCTTTGAATTGAGAGATTTAACCTCGATATTTATTTTTTTTGTTGTGGTTTCGGCAATTGCCTTTCCAAAACCTGTCATTGATTTAATCATATTGAAATTATGAATTAACTACTGTAAAACTTTATTGAAGTTGTTCATTATCAGCATATTTTACAACTGCTTTGTTTTTCCATCTGCCAGTTTTGTAATAAAGGTACGACATGATCATCCCAAAGGTCCATCCTGCCGGTATTGACCACCATATACCCTGCGATCCGAATTTGCCCGAGAAGTACCAGGCAAATGGTATTCTGATAAGCCACAGTGAAATGATGGTTATTACCATAGGCCATAAAGTATCGCCTGCCCCCCTTGTAATTCCGCTGTAGATAAACATAAGTGTAAATGTGATGTAAAAGATACTTACTATTGTCAGATACTGATCTCCTATCCTGATCACCTCAGAATCGTTTGTAAACATCGACATTATTATATGACCACCCAGTACTATTATTAAAGTTGTAACAATTGTTACAATTCCTGACATCTTTATTGTAGCTATGAGCCCTGTTCTGATCCTCTCAGGTTTGTTGGCGCCAATATTCTGGCCTACGAATGTTGACAGTGCCTGCGAGAAAGACATGGCAGGTATCAGAGCCATTGCATCAAGACGGCTGGCAACAGAGTAGCCTGCAATAACGGGTGTTCCGAATTTATTGACAATATCCAGCAGAGCTATTCCTCCAAGTGCCACAAACATCTGCTGAATTCCGGTTGGTAATCCGATCCGCAGACTCTGCTGAAAGGTCTCTCTGTCGAAATGCAACCCTCTTATTGCAATACGGATAAGCTTATGAGTTTTATTCAGCCACCATATCGCAAGAGCAAAGGCTATGGCATTTGCAAGAAGAGTGGCGTATGCAGCACCTGCCACGCCCCACCTGAAAATACCGACAAAGAGTATAACAAGGATTATATTGGCAATGCTTGCAATTATAAGAAAGTAAAGCGGAGTTTTTGAATCTCCCAGACCTCTTAATACCGCACTGGTTCCGTTGAATCCGAAGAAAATGAGTATGCCTCCAAGATATATTTTAAGATAAACTACTGCCTGCGGGAGAATCTCCTCAGGAAGATCGATGAGCCGGAGCAGGGGTTCGCTGATGAATATTCCGGTAACTGAGGCAACAGTACCTATGATAACGCTGTAAATATACATAGTGTCGATAGCTCTCTTGACTTTCACGAAGTCCCTGGCCCCAAAGTATTGTGATATTACCACAGTAGTACCCATTACAAGACCTATTATCAGCGATATCATTATGA
>CAZEYY010000162.1:0-6024 GCA_964516485.1 uncultured Rikenellaceae bacterium | reverse complement strand
GGCTGTGAGTTCAGTGATAACCTGCGTTGATGAATTAGTTGCAATTATTGTATCCCTGTCGACATGATGTTCAATATTCTTCAGAATTTCGGCACGTATATTATGACTATGCTCGCGGGTTGAAGACTTAATAGCTTCAATAACAATATCACAGCCCTTGAAATTCCTGTATTCTGTTGTACCCTTTATTCTGGACAGGATTCCAAGTTTCTCGGAATTTGTCATCCCCCATCTCTCAATCATCCGGTCGAGTTCTTTTGCAAGTTCGGAGTATGCCTGGTCAATTTTCTGCTGATTAAGTTCAAGGAAAATTACATCAAGTCCTTTTGAACTTACCATACGCGCAATATTCTGTCCAACAGTGCCTGCACCTACTATTCCAACCTTTGAAAACAATGTTTTTGGCCTGGTGTCTTTTGACAAACCGTAATCCTCAAGCCTTTCTGTATTATCTGCCATAATGATCTGTTTTTCTCTTAACTATTAATTAATTTTGGCTAATTTATTTTTTCCTGCCAGCAGCCTGATTGGCAGTAATAGCAATCATACTTACTATATCGCTGACGGAGCAACCTCTCGACAGGTCATTTATAGGGGCAGCCATACCCTGAAGAACCGGTCCGATCGCTTCAGCACCACCAAGACGCTGAACCAGCTTATATGCTATGTTACCTGAATTAAGGTCAGGAAAAATCAGAACATTAGCTTTACCGGCAATCAGGCTGCCCGGAGCCTTGCTTTTACCTACTGACTCAATTAAAGCAGCATCGGCCTGCAATTCACCGTCAATCTGCAGCTCTGGCGCCATTTCCTTTGCCATTTTTGTTGCATTTACAACCTTATCCACCATTGCATGTTTAGCGCTTCCCTTTGTTGAAAAGCTCAGCATTGCAATCCTTGGTTCAAAACCACAAATTGCCTTTGCAGTGTGAGCTGAAGCTACTGCTATTTCTGCCAGTTCCTTTTCATCCGGATCCGGGTGAACAGCACTGTCAGCAAATATCATTACTCCATTCTCGCCAAATTTCTTATCAGGGTGTATCATAATAAAAGCACCCGATACCACAGAGATACCAGGAGCAGTCTTAACATAATAAAATGCAGGCCTTAATACATCACCAGTGGCATGATCGGCACCAGAAACCTCACCATCAGCATCACCGCTTTTTATCATAAGAACGCCAAGGTAAAGAGGATCCTCAATAAGTTTTGATGCTTCCTCCCTTGTCAGTCCCTTGCTTTTACGCAACTCCACCATGAGGTCGATGTATTGCTCCTTCTTTTCATGCTTTAAAGGATTAACAATTGTAGCTTTAGATATATTCCTGAGACCCAGTTTTTCAGCATGTGAATGTATCTGTTCCGGATCACCTATCAGTATAATCCGTGCAAGGCCTTCTCCAATTGCGATATCTGCAGCTTTAATATTTCTTTCCTCATATCCCTCCGGAAGTACAATCCTTTGATTGTGTTTCTTGGCATTTTGTTTGATGCGATCTATTAATTCCATTGTATATCAATAATTTAATAACTTAATATTTTTTTCATAAATGTACAAAAAAAAAGTTCTATTAAACAATTTTCACTGACATGATTAATATCAGTAATCATACATTTATCAATTACATTCTGTTACTAAAAAAAGAGTCAGGGACTTTAAATCATTTTTATAAATTAGCAGCTTATTTAAAAGAACATTGATGGACAATTTTCGTGAAAAACTGAACAGACTGGCCGGGAATCTTGAAGGTGAACTAAGATATGACGAAACCACATTAACTATTTATTCAACAGATGCTTCTGCATACAGGGAACAACCTGCGGCAGTTGTATGGCCGAAATCAAAGAGCGATATCAAAAAGATTCTGGCCTTCTGCCGTGAAAATAAAACAAATGTTACACTTAGGGCTGCAGGGACATCGCTGGCAGGACAAGTTGTGAGTAAAGGAATAATTGCTGACATTTCCAGGTACATGAACAAGATACTGGAAATCAACAAGGAAGAAAAATGGGTAAGAGTAGAACCAGGTGTAGTTCTTGATGAACTCAACATTAAGATGAAAGAATATGGTCTGTTCTTCGGGCCTGAAACATCAACCTCAAACAGGTGCAATATAGGCGGCATGCTTGGCAACAATGCCTGCGGATCACATTCACTTGTATACGGATCAACAAGGGATCATACTATTGAGGTTCACACTATTCTGAGTGACGGGACTGAAGCAATTTTCGGTGAAGTTGATAAGGAAACATTCAGGCAAAAGTGCAGTCTTGAAAACCTTGAAGGCAAAATTTACAGAAGTATTGATTCAATGTTTTCTGATCCCAAAAACAGAGAAGAGATCAGAAAAGAATATCCTGATCCAAAAATAAAAAGACGTAACACGGGTTATGCTCTTGATCTGCTACTCGATTCAGAAATTTTTGATAACAATTCAGATAAGAAACTAAATCTCAGTAAGTTACTTGCCGGATCAGAAGGAACACTTGCTGTGACGACTGAAATAAAACTTAACCTTGTACCCCTTCCACCTCCAAACAAGGCGCTTGTCTGTATTCACCTGAAGGAAAGGAATGAGGCATTCAGAGCAAATCTTGTTGCCCTTAAGCACAATCCACAGGCGGTGGAAATGATGGATAACAGAATACTTAAACTGACAGAGGATAACCTTAGTCAGCGCAATAACAGATTTTTTCTGACAGGTGATCCGGGCGCCATATTAATTGTTGAATTTGCCCGGGAGACGATGCAGGAAATAGATAAGGTAACCTCAGCTCTTATTTCTGACATGAAAAATTCAGGTTACGGTTATGCTTTTCCTGTTGTAAAAGGCAAGGATATTGCAAAAGTCTGGGATCTTCGAAAAGCAGGTCTCGGAGTCCTTGCCAATATGAAAGGTGATGCGAAACCTGTTTCGCTTATTGAAGATACCGCAGTAGGTGTTGAGAACCTTCCGGCATATATGGAAGATATTGAAACAATGCTTGCCAAACATAATAAAGATGCCGTTTTTCACGCCCACATAGGTACAGGAGAATTGCATCTTCGGCCTATTCTTGATCTGAAAAATCCTGACGATACAGAACTATTCAGAACTATTGGTCTTGAGACAGCCCGGATTGTTAAAAAACATAATGGATCACTAAGTGGAGAACACGGCGACGGAAGGTTAAGAGGTGAATTCATCCCGCTTATTCTCGGTGAACATAATTACGGTCTTCTAAAAGAAATCAAAAGCGTATGGGATCCGTTTAATATCCTTAATCCCGGAAAAATTGTTGATACGCCCAGGATGAATTCCAGCCTCAGGTATGAACCGGGCAAAGCTACTCGGGAGATAAAAACCTATTATGATTTTTCATCATGCGACGGTATTGTAAGATCTGCTGAAAAGTGCAATGGTTCAGCTGATTGCCGCAAATCGATTAAGATCGGAGGGACAATGTGTCCGACTTTTATGGCAACAGGAGATGAAGACAAAAGCACCAGGGCCAGGGCAAATGTTTTAAGGGAGTATCTTAACAAGGGAGAAGATGCCTGGGATCACAGGGAAATATATGAAATCCTTGATCTCTGTGTGGGATGTAAAGGATGTAAATCGGAATGTCCGTCCGGTGTTGATATAGCTAAACTCAAATCAGAATTTCTTCAGCACTGGTACGACAGGCATGGAATACCCTTAAGAACCAGGCTGATTGCCTATATCACAGTTTTTAATAAAATGGGCTCCATAATTCCTGCTGTTTATAATTTCTTCATCAGTAACAAAATAACAGCCGGATTAATCAAAAGTATAACTGGATTCGCCTCAAAAAGGTCTATACCATTATTATATAAGACCACTCTGAGAAGATGGATTAAAAAGAATCATGATAAAGTAATTCCTGTAAATCCGCAGAAAACAGTATGCCTTTTCATTGATGAGTTCACCAATTACAATGACACAGAAATAGGAATAACTACAATAAAACTTCTTACTGCTCTGAATTACAAGGTGATAACCGTGGATCATTCTGTCAGTGCACGGACATTTATCTCAAAGGGGCTTGTAAGAAAGGCTTCAGCAATTGTAAACAGGAATATCCGGGCATTAAGCGGTATTGTGTCAGAAGAGGTTCCTCTGATAGGCATTGAGCCTTCTGCGATACTTGGATTCAGGGATGAATATCCTGAACTTGCTGAAAAGGAGCTTTTACATTTGGTGAACAAAATTGCCGCTAACAGCTTTCTGATTGATGAGTTTATAGCCGGCGAATACCGGAATGGTAAAATAGACCGTAACCTTTTCACTAGTCAGCCGGCGGAAATACTGTTGCACGGACATTGCCAGCAGAAAGCCATAGCTTCAACAGCATCAACAAAGGAAATGCTTGGCATCCCTGTTAATTTCAAGGTAAAAGAAATTCCATCAGGCTGTTGCGGGATGGCAGGTTCGTTCGGATATGAGAAGGAACATTACGAAATGTCGAACAGGATAGGTGAAATGGTATTGTTTCCCGAAGTGAGAAATTCAGGAGCTGAAACAATTATTTCAGCACCAGGGACAAGCTGCAGACATCATATAAAAGACGGTACAGGCAGAACTGCAGTGCATCCTGCCGTAGTTTTATTTGAAGCGCTTAAGAAGAAGGAATAGAAGAAGCTGATGACTGATAGCTGATGGCTGGTAGCTGATGGCTGGTAGTTGGCAGGATCAGGAATTAATTGTAAAACTGTCAGAATCCTTACAGACCGGGAATTTATTTCTGAATTCGTTCAACTCATTTAATGACAGATCAGCTGTGACAGACTGCACAAGTCCATTGTCTGCTGCAGCAACTACTTCTCCCCTCGGATCAATTATGACTGAATCACCTGAATAATGCAGTCCTATGCCATCAGTACCAGTTCTGTTTGAAGCTGCAACGAAACACTGATTTTCAATAGCCCTCGCTTTAAGCAGAATATTCCACGCGTTCTTCCTTGATGATGGCCAATTGGCTACATATATAATAAGGTCAGTGTCATTTTTATTCCTGCTCCAAACAGGAAATCTTAAATCGTAACAAATATATGGAGCAATTCTGAATCCTTTATAATTGAATATCAGCCTGTTATTACCGGAAACAAAATGGAGATTCTCCTCTCCGGGCGAAAACAGATGTCTTTTATCATACATACTGCAGTTTCCTGCAGGTTCGAGAAATACAAACCTGTTATAATAATTATCTTCCTCCTTTATTATATAACTACCACAAATACCTGCATTTGAACGCTTTGCAATATCCTTCATCCAGTTATACGTCTCTTTTTCAGGTTCTTCAGCAAGAAGGCTGGTATTCATTGTGAAGCCTGTAGAGAATAATTCAGGCAGGATTATCAGGTCTGTCTTCTCATATAGAGGGAGAATAAGCTTCTCAATTGATGAGAAATTAAGTGACTTATCTTCCCATGCAAGATCGGGTTGCAGGACTGAAACTCTCATATAATACCCTTGGTTTACTTATAAAAAGCAAGGACATGCAAAGAAGCATGTCCTTTCAGCAATTCATGTATGTACAATATTTTACTTTTTACTTAAAGATTCGTAGTATTCAGTGAATATACCATTAACAAGAGGTCTGTAATAGAGCCAGAAAAATCTTCTCATATCCTCCGGTTTATCGGAATAAAGAATCCCCTTGAGTTTGTGCACACCCATAAATCTGGAAGACCAGACAGGAATATCCATGTGAGCAAAATCACCTGAGAAATAATATGTTCTGTGTGCCTGATCCTGTATTACTGCAGGGAACTCATTTGATATAAAGCTTCCTGCAAGCAGTGTATCTCCCTGAGCAGTTGTTTCAAGCCTGAACCTGGAAATGATGTTATTCTGAAGCGGGTCAATAATATCGAACCACTGATCAAAGGCAACAGGTGAAATAAGGTTATAATTCTTACAAGCAGCTTCATCAGAAACAATAGTTGGCAGGGAGCTCTTCAGATGAGTTCCTTCTTCAAGCACAATAATCTCCTTTTCTTTAAGGATTACAATTCCTGAT
>CAZEYY010000161.1:0-6110 GCA_964516485.1 uncultured Rikenellaceae bacterium | reverse complement strand
CATTTCTTTGATCTTGCAAGCCACCAGCTCGACTATTTTGATTATCTTTTTGGGCCGGTAAAAAATGTGAAATCAATTGTCAGGAACACCGGTGGATTATATAAGGCGGAAGACTTCGTGACAGCACAAATGGAATATGAAAGCGGTATAGCCGGAATTGGAACCTGGGCCTTTGCAGTATCAAAGCAGAGCTACCGCGACACGATAGAGTTCACGGGTGAAAAGGGCTCAATAAAAATGTCGACATTCAGCTTTGAAAATATTGAAATAAAGACAGCTGAAGGCAGCAGACAATTAATAAACGAAAGGCCGGAACATGTTCAGTATTATCTTATTGATAAAATAGTAAGGTCTCTCGAGGGGAAGGGTGAAGCACCAAGTACAGGTATAACAGCAGCACGTACAAGCAGGGTTATGGATGAGATTGTGGCGGAGTATTATAAAAGTAAAAAGACAAAAGTAAAAAGACAAAAGTAAAAAGATAAAAGTAAAAAGACAAAAGTTGGAAACATGAAGAAACTATCAGACATTGGATTAATCGGACTTGCAGTAATGGGTGAAAACCTTGTGCTCAATATGGAAAGCAAGGGATTTACTGTTACAGTGTATAACAGGTCAGCAGAAAAGGTTGATACTTTTCTTTCAGGACGGGGAAAAGGAAAAAATATCAGGGGAACTCATTCAATTGAAGAACTTGTCAGTTCCCTTGAGCAACCAAGAAAAGTAATGCTTATGATAAAGGCAGGCAGTGCAGTGGATGAGATGATTGAGACACTTATCCCTCACCTCTCCCCCGGCGATATAATAATTGACGGTGGCAATACACACTTCCCTGATACCAACAGAAGGACATCTTATGTTGAGAGTAAGGGTCTGTTATATATAGGTACAGGTGTATCTGGCGGAGAAGAAGGGGCACTCCTTGGTCCTTCAATTATGCCCGGTGGCTCCAAAAAAGCCTGGCGCTCTGTCAAGCCGGTCTTCCAGGCAATAGCGGCAAAGGTGGAAGATGGTACTCCATGCTGTGACTGGGTTGGTGAAAATGGCGCCGGACACTTTGTAAAAATGGTCCACAATGGCATTGAGTATGGTGACATGCAACTTATCACAGAAGCATACCAGATTATGCGTGACCTCCTGCACATGAGTGCAGATGAGATGCACCTTGTATTTAAAAAGTGGAACCAGGGTGACCTTGACAGCTATCTGATTGAAATAACACGCGACATTCTTGCATATAAAGATACTGATGGAAAACCTCTTGTGGACAAGATACTTGATACTGCAGGACAAAAAGGTACAGGAAAATGGACAAGTGTTGCTGCACTTGATCTTGGAATTCCCCTTACACTTATTGGTGAGGCTGTTTTCTCCAGATGCCTGTCGGCCGTAAAGGATGAACGTGTGAGCGCATCAAAGATACTCAGGGGACCAAAAGCTGCATTTAAAGGCGACAGGGATAAATTTCTCAAGGATCTCAAAGATGCAGTATATGCCTCAAAAATAGTGTCTTATGCCCAGGGCTACTCACTTATGAGAGCTGCTGCCGAAGAGTATAAATGGGATCTTAATTATGGAGGAATAGCTCTTATGTGGCGGGGCGGATGCATAATACGCTCAGCCTTCCTCGGAAAAATAAAAGAAGCATTTGACAACAACAATAAGATAGCCAATCTTCTCCTTGATCCTTTCTTCAGGGATAAGGTTGACAAGGCACAGAAAGGCTGGAGAAATGTTGTTGCCACTTCAGTATCCAACGGCATACCAATACCTGCAATTTCCTCAGCTTTAGGATATTTTGACGGTTATCGCTGTGAAAAGCTTCCTGCAAACCTGCTACAGGCACAAAGAGATTATTTTGGAGCCCACACTTATGAAAGGACTGATAAACCAAGGGGACAGTTCTTCCATACAAACTGGACAGGCAGAGGAGGAACTACAGCTTCCACAACGTATAATGTTTAAAACAAATAACTAATCACAACCCATGATGACGGCTGAAGGGCTGAAGGGCTCAAGGGCGGAAGGGCGGAAAGGTGGAAGGGTTGATAAACAGTTTAATATGACAGAATTAAACAAAATCGGCAGCTACAGATGGACTATCTGTGCACTTATTTTCTTTGCCACAACGGTTAACTATCTCGACAGGCAGGTAATAGGGATACTGAAGCCACTGCTTGAGTCTGAGCTTGGCATAGACGAAAAGGCTTATGCACAGATCATTATGGCCTTCCAGCTCTCTTATGCATTCGGAATGGTTGTGGCAGGAAGACTCATTGATAAATTCGGCACAAAGCTGGGTTATGGTGTTTCTGTCATTCTCTGGAGTATTGCTGCCATGGGACATGCACTTGCTAAAGGCACCCTGAGCTTCGGTTTCTGGAGGGGATTTCTTGGTGTAAGTGAAGCTGGAAACTTCCCAGCCGCAATAAAAACTGTCGCAGAATGGTTCCCGAAAAAGGAAAGGGCGCTGGCAACCGGTATCTTCAATTCAGGCACAAATGTCGGAGCTATTGTTGCCCCGCTTGCTGTACCGGCAATGGTTTCAGTCTGGGGATGGCAGACAGCCTTCATTGTTACCGGAGCAATTGGTTTTCTGTGGATAATATTCTGGTTTATCCTGTATGAAGTGCCGGAAAAACATAAAAGGCTTTCGAAGGGAGAACTTGCATATATTAACAGTGACTCAGGCGAAGTGGAGGAATCACAGGAGCCTGTAAAATGGGGCAAGCTGCTTAAATACAGGCAGACATGGCTCTTCTTCATAGGAAAAGGACTCACCGATCCTATATGGTGGTTTTACCTGTTCTGGATTCCCGGATGGCTTGCCCAGGTAAGGGGTACAGGTCTTGATGTCAAATCATTCGGACTACCGCTGGCTTTCATCTATACGGCTACTACAGTAGGAAGCATTGGCGGAGGCTGGCTTTCATCATTCCTGATAAAAAAGGGAATGTCGCCCTTTAAGGCAAGAAAAATTACAATGCTGATCTTTGCAATACTTGTAGTTCCTATAGCATTTGCATCATCGCCATCCATCAGCACCTGGGGCGCAGTTATGCTGATAGCACTGGCTGCTTCATCGCACCAGGCCTGGTCGGCAAATATCTACACAACAGTATCTGATGCATTTCCAAAAAGAGCTGTGAGCTCTGTAACAGGTATCGGAGGAATGGCCGGAGCCCTTGGCGGAGCCTTTATATCCTACCTTGCCGGCGCGATTCTTCAGTATTATAAAAACCAGGGCCATATTGAAACCGGCTATGTTGTAATGTTCACAATAGCAGCAAGCATGTATCTTATTGCCTGGACAATAATGGCAGTATTCGCACCAAAAAACAAGATTGTTGAACTGAAAGACTGAACCTTTATATGAAAACATTAGGAAAATATTCCTTTGGTCTTGGTGACAGGTTTGGTCATCAGGGAAGCGCACAGCTGAAAGCAATTATTGATGCGGAATCAAAAGGTATTGAGATAACACCTGTATGGAATAAATCAAACAGGGAGCATACAATTATTGGAACCTTGCCTGCCGATGTAAGAACTGAAGCTGATAATGTTACAGCAAAAGCTGGTTTTATAAGACCATATTTTGTTGACGCTGATCACATTAACCTGGATAATGTCGAAAAATTCATTGACAGTTCCGACTTCTTCACAATTGACGTTGCATCATATATAGGAAAAGCTGCAGGAAAGGCCGAAACTGAAGAATTTCTTTCCAGTGTTAAAAAATATACGGGGAAAGTCACTCTGCCCGGATCATCAATGACATTCAAAACTCCCGGAACACTCATAAAACAAGTGGCTGATAAATACCTGTTTGCAGCAATAAAGGCCTGGGAGATCTACAGGAAGATTGAAAAAATCAAAGGACATGATAATTTTGTTACTGAAGTCTCAATGGACGAAGTTGCACACCCCCAGACTCCCGTGGAACTGTTCTTTATACTGAAAATGCTTTCTGCTGAAAATATCCCGCTTCAAACTATAGCTCCCAAGTTCTCAGGGCGCTTCAACAAAGGGGTTGACTATGCCGGCGACACCGATAAATTTAAAGCAGAATTTGAAGCTGATCTTCTTGTTATCGACTATGCAATTCATGAGTTCGGACTGCCCGGAAACCTTAAAATGAGTATTCATTCAGGTTCTGATAAATTTGCAATATATCCTGTAATTGGCTCTCTGATAAAAAAATACGATAAAGGCATACATGTAAAAACCGCAGGAACAACATGGCTTGAAGAGATTATCGGCCTTGCAGAGTCAGGTGGTGACGGACTTGATTTTGCAAAAGAAATCTACACCGGATCTCTTAAAAAAATCGGGGACCTCACAGCACCTTATGCCGATGTGATTGATATAAATGTATCATCTCTTCCCTCAGCTGACGAGGTTGCAAAATGGAGCTCACATGAGTTTGCAGAAGCACTTGCACACAATCCTGGGAACGAACGGTATAACTCCAATATGAGGCAGCTTGTACATGTTGCTTATAAACTTGCAGCTGACAGAAAAGACAGGTTCTATAAGCTCCTTGAATCAAATGAGAAGGTTATTGCAAAATGTGTTTATGAGAATATCTACAACAAACACATCTGCAGGTTATTTGATATTGAATAGAAAAGCTTAAACACTGCGTTTCACGGAGTATATACGGAGTTTCACTGTATAAACTCCATGCCAGTCATTGTGAAGCCCGAACTGACTCCGGGGCTAATTACAATGGTTAATAAATATCTCAAAATCAATTATATGAAAAAGAGCCTTCCATTTCTGATACTGCTTTTTCTTCTTTCCAACTGTTCTAATGAAAGGCAAAAGACTGAGCACTTTTCCATCAGCGGTATCTACCCGCATTTGGCCAGATACAATAATGAAGGAGAATGTGGCACCGGAGCAGTTGTACAATGGGCCGGGAAATTATGGGTAGTTACTTACGGACCTCACCTGCCATTTGGCTCTTCCGATAAGCTTTATGAAATTGATAATAATCTGAACCAGAAGATCTTCTCAGGCAGCATTGGAGGTACTCCGGCCAACAGAATGATACATAATGAAAGCAGGCAACTCTTCATAGGTCCGTATGCAATTGACAGTTCAGGAAATGTAAGAGTGATTCCTTACATTCAGATGCCTGGCAGGCATACTGCTACAGTGAGGCACCTGACTGATCCGGTTAATAAGGTCTATTATGCAACAATGGAAGAAGGATTTTACGAGCTTGATGTTAAGTCACTTAAGCCTGTAACACTTTATGAAGATGCAAATATAAAACAGCCTAAAGGAGATGATCTGTCAGTAAACCAGCCTGCCTCTCTCCTTCCCGGCGCTCACGGGAAGGGCGCATATTCAGGGCAGGGAGTGCTTGTTTATTCAAATAATGGAGAGGCTTCCGAAGATGCACTTAAACGTTTCGACATTGAATCAGGTTCCTTATGCGAATGGAATGGAAAGGAATGGAAACTGATAAGAAGAAATCAGTTTGTTGAAGTAACCGGCCCTGGTGGCATAAACGGAAACAGGAATCCTGATACAGATCAGATATGGGTTACCGGCTGGGATTACAAATCACTCATAGTAGGCGTTCGGGATAATGCACAGTGGTCGTTTTACAGGTTGCCAAAAGCAAGTCACAGTTACGATGGTGCTCATGGATGGAACACTGAATGGCCAAGAATAAGAGATGTCGGGACTGCTGATAACCCTGATTATCTGATGACTATGCACGGAATGTTCTGGCGGTTCCCCTGCACCTTCAGCTCCGGGAACAGCAAAGGGATAAGGCCGCGATCAGCATATCTTAAAGTCATCGGCGATTTTACACTCTGGAATGGAAGACTTGTATTCGGCTGTGATGATTCAGCCCAGAAAGAATTTCTGAATAAAAGGAAAGCCAAAGGAAATATTGAAGGTCCGGGCCAGTCAAATTCAAATACCTGGTTCACCTCCCCCACCCTTCCCGACAGCCTTGGTCCGGTAACTGCAGAAGGTTCAGTATGGATGAACGAAGAGATAACAGCAGGCAAACCATCAGAGGCTTTTCTGTTTGAAGGATGGCCCAAAAGAAGTGTATGGATTTCAAATCAGGGAAAGCAAAAAGTAAA
>CAZEYY010000160.1:0-6206 GCA_964516485.1 uncultured Rikenellaceae bacterium | reverse complement strand
TACAGGCACAGGATCCGGGTGACAGCCTGAAGATCGTAAAAGATTACCCGGATGACAGCCTGGAGGTCCGTCATTTTACGATGGAAGGAGTGGTGGTCACCGCCTCCCGTACACCCATTGAAGCGCAAAAGGCAACAAGAATTGTAACAGTAATCCCGAAATCAGATATTGCCCGGGCGCCGGTTCAGAGCCTCAATGACCTCCTCCGGAATATTCCGGGTGTGGACATCCGCCAGAGAGGGCCGCTGGGGACACAGGCTGACATATCTATCCGCGGTGGAACCTTTGATCAAACCCTGATACTCCTTAACGGCGTCAACATCACCGACCCGCAGACAGGGCACCATAATCTCAACCTGCCGGTTGATATTGAAAGCATTGAGCGGATTGAAATACTCAACGGTCCGGCAGCAAAATCCTTCGGACCCAATGCCTTCAGCGGAGCAGTAAATATAATCACCGGAAACAGCAATCCCAATAATATCAGAGCATCACTGCTGCTGGGACAGAACGGCCTGTCAAAGGCATCAGCCGGCATTTCAAATACAACAGGCAGGCTGGAACAGTTTATAAGCCTCAGCCGGATGGCTTCAGCCGGCTATATTGAAAACACCGATTTTTCAAACAGTACAATCTTCTACCAGGCAAAATACAACCTGAAATCCGGAATAATTGATTTACAAACCGGATATGGCACAAAGACCTTCGGCGCAAACAGTTTTTACTCTTTAAAATATCTTGATCAGTTTGAATCAGTAAAAACAGATTTTGTCAGCATCAAATTCCAGAACCGGGCAGCAATCAGGATCGTGCCTGTCGTTTATGTGAGGCGAAACCGCGACAGGTTCGAGCTGAAGCGCGATGATGAATCCATTCCGTTTAATCATCACAGGACCACCACAGCTGGACTTAACCTTAGCGTCTGGATGGTCCACCGGTTCGGACGGACGAGCCTTGGTGCTGATCTTCGGAATGAACATATCCTGAGCAATGTCCTTGGCAATCCTTTAAGCCGTCCGGTTCAGGTGCGCGGATTTGAGAATACCTTCTATCTGAAATCCTACAACAGGTTTAATACCAGTCTCTATGCCGAACAAACGATTTCAGTGAGAAAGTTTATGGCTTCCGTGGGGATCATGGCACACCGCAATCCGGAAATTTCCGGTCTCCGGCTTTATCCTGGAATGGACCTGGGTTACCGGCTGAATGATCATTTGAAGATATTTTCTTCAGTGAATAAAACACTGCGGATGCCCACCTTTACAGATATGTTTTACACAAGCCCGGTTCAGCAGGGTAATTCCCATTTAAAGCCTGAGGAAGCTGTTACTTTCGAAGCAGGATTCAAATACAGCAGTGCTGTTGTTAAGGGTGAAATAAATGCATTCCATCGCCGGGGATACAATCTGATTGACTGGGTAAAGGATCCGACACCGGACAGTCTCATATGGAGAACAGCGAACCATGCGAATATCAGTTTTGCGGGGGTTGAAGCTTCACTCAGCCTGACACCTTCGGCACAAATCCCGAATGGATTGTTTCAGTCCCTGAGGTTATCTTACAGCTACCTGCGGGCTGACTCAGCGCAGGATGATATGCTGTCAAGATATGCGCTTGATTACCTGAGGCAACAGGTTAACTTATCCGTTGATCTCAGAATAGTCTCCAGGCTGTACAATTCAACCACCGTTACCTGGCGTGACCGTAACGGCGCCTGGCCGGATTCCGGTGGTGAGGTTGTCTCCTATGATCCCTTCTGGTTATCTGATACCAGGTTTTCCTGGAAGGAGCAAAATTTTACTGTTTATATCGAGGCTTCCAATGTTTTCAACTCACGGTACTTTGATTTCGGCGGCCTGATCCAGCCCGGAATTTGGATACGCGGAGGGATGGTCATGAACCTGGAATACATGAAAAATTGATTGTTACTTTTTTCTTGGAATATCAATAAACTGTAATAACTTTGTAATTACATAATTTCAATATTGCTATGGAAGTGTCAGTTGTGAAAATAGGAAATTCGAGGGGTATAAGGTTCAGTAAAACAGTTATCGAAAGGTATAATATCCGCGATAATGTGGAAATGATTCTGGAAGATGGCCATATCATTATCAAGCCTTTGCCTCAGCCAAGAAAGGGCTGGGATAATGAATTCAGGGAAATGCATGCAAGGGGAGACGATAAACTGACAATGCCAGATATTTTCGATGAAGAAAGAGCGGAAGAATGGAAGTAAAACAATACCAGATAATTCTGGTAAACCTTGAGCCTGCCATCGGTAGCGAGATCAATAAAACAAGACCATGTGTTGTTATCTCGCCGGATGAGATGAACAGGCACCTCAGAACGGTTGTAATTGCTCCAATGACAACAAGTTCCAAAGATTATCCTACCCGGGTAGAGATAAGGCATGAGAACAAGACCGGCTGGATAATCCTTGACCAGATCAGGACAATTGATAAACATCACATTATAAAGGAGCTGGGAAAACTTTCGAGGCCTGAGGTCAGGGAGCTTAAGTCTGTACTGAAGGAAACATATGTAGACTGAAAAAAGCCGCTTCGCGCGGCTTTTTTGTTGACCCACAGGGGGACCGAGCGTTAAAAAATGATCCGGTGGATCATCTTAGCGAAGGGGCCGGGGTGCAGGGCGGGAATTTTATTACTTCAGCCACCTCCCATCTCCAACAAAAAAAACAGCCCTTCAGCTGTTTTTTTGTTGACCCACAGGGGCTCGAAATATTTCCTCGTGTTTCTTCACGTCGCGTTTATATTCCCTGTTATTCAGTGTCTTAGAATTTCACGCTTTGCATCAGAAAGTAATATAATGCATTAAAAAGCGCAATTTGTTTCAGCATTGTTTCAGTAAAATGTATCTTTATAGTCGTTATGGCAAGCTTTAATATAGAATTAAACAGTACTCCAATTCAAGGAAGTAATCGGCACAAATTATTGCTCAGGATTACTATTGACAGAAAACACATACGGGAGGCTCTTATGTATTCCTGCACTAAAAGACAGTATAATCCCAATGGTAAGGGATCAAAATACATTCGTGACAACCACCCTGATCATGTTAAAATCAATGGTTATATTAATCAAAAAATAGGTGAAGCAAAAGATCTTATTGCAGGACTTGAACAGGAAGGAAAGGCAATAACAATCCAAACAGTAAAGGCAAAACTGCAAGAATCAAAACAAAAGGACTTTTATAAATTCGTTGAGACCTATATACAGGAGCTTGGAAAGGGTAAGAACGTTGGCACCTTTAAGAAATACACAGCAGTGTTAAACTCACTTAAGCAGTATCATACTGGAGAAACCCTGATGTTTGATGAAATAGACCAGCAATTTTTGAATAATTACCAGGCTTTTCTTAGTAAAGAGGATAAGCAACAGACTACAATACATGGATACTTCTCCAAGATCCGGACACTCTTTAATAAGGCTACTGCAAGAGGAATAATTGAATACGGAGAAAGCCCGTTCCTCGCATTTAAACTTAAACAAGGAAAGCCATCAAAAGACAGACTTACTGAAGCTGAAATTGAAAAGATTGTGAATCTTGAACTAGAAGCAGGTTCTCTAATCTGGCATGTACGAAATGCATTCATGTTTTCATTTTACAATGCAGGGGTAAGAATTAGTGATATTCTAATGATGACCTGGGATAACATTCAGAACGGGAGGCTGGTATACAAAATGTACAAGACGGCTAAGCCACATTCATTGATCTTGAAGGCGAAACCACTCGCAATACTGGAGCTGTATAAGGATAAAGGAGAATCTTATATCTTCCCATTCCTGTCAGACAGATATGATTACTCGGATAGTATGTTTCTGCACAATCAGATTGGTTCAAAGACAGCCATGATCAATAGCTACTTGAAAGACATTGCAGAGAAAGCCGGGATTAAGAAGAATGTGACTACCCACACCGCCAGGCACAGCTTCGCAGATATAGCACGAAAAAAGACCGATAATTTATATAACTTGTCAAAGGCTCTCGGTCATTCAAGTGTAAAGGTAACAGAGGCATACCTGGCATCATTTGACGAAGAAGCCGTAGATGACACATTAAATAAAATGTTCTGAAATTATTATGATATGAAAATCGCGGATAAGCCAGGAGAAGCACTTGTTGCGGAGTTTAGTGAAGTGCAGGTCAGTATTAACATCTATGAGGATGGGGCTATTTATGGTAGATTGTTGGATTTATTGTTGCCAGGTTACTCCGAAGGAGATATTTTGAATGATGAGGAATTTGACCTGTGTTTTAGGTATTTCTTCTCAATTCAATTCGAGGGATATGCCACGCCTGAGGATTACAAGAATTTTATCGAACGACAATTTAATGAATTCAGAAGAGAACTTGGTGATCTCATTGAATCTGATGAATCTCTTACCACAAAACTTGAAATTCTTGAAAATTATAGAATCGAGTTTGAACAGCTGAAAACCTACTATCTGCCTGAGATTGACGTCTATTCTATTGATTACAAGTCGTACTTGAAACACAAGAACGAGAAGATTACGAATAGCTCAGAAAAGAAGATTTATGAAAGCAATCTCTTAAAGGATAAAAGTGAGTTTTTATCCGTTCAACTAAACATCATTGAACGTAGCCTTATTCTTATAAAATCAAGGATTGACATCGTAAAGTTTGTAGTTGATTCAGAAGGAAAGAAACAAGGCAAGATGCTTAGGAAAACACCTGAGGAGACTATTAAGAATTTGGATATTTATCAATCTGCTCTACTGTTCAAATATCTTATCAAGGCAGGGGCTATATTGCCATTCGATAGTAATAATAAACTTGCGCCCATAATTTCAGAGCTAACTGGTCATTCAGCACAAATCCTAAGAACCGAATGTCTGAACCAAATAGTTGATATAGTAAAGGGAGTGCAAGGGAATATTCCAGAACTCATTAGGCGCAAGTCTCACAATTTGGATCGGATAGAGGCTGTCATTACTGAAATCCTAGGTAGAATCAGGGAGGACCGTTCCAGATATCATGGTTAGTTAAAATTGGAACCCCCTGTAACCCCTTGTAACCCCCTCTGCTTGCTTATTATTTGAATTAGGCGCTGTGGCAATATTGCCACAAAACTTAATTCATAATAAGATGAATAAAGTAAAAAATGATCCGGACAAATTGATCAGGAAAATTGAGTTGTTTGAAAGTCTTAAAAAGGCGGCAACTCAATCGCATTTCGACAAGATCATACTTCTTACACCAAAAGAAGTATGTGAACTACTCCAGATCTCTGCCAGGACTTGCCAAAATTACAGAGATCAACGTATTCTTGCCTTCATTCAAATTGGCCGTAAAATTTATTTCCGGGTGGAGGATATTATTGCCTATCTAGATCAATTCCACGTTAAACCACTTAGCTGGAGGAAAGGCCATGAATAAATTCTGGACTAGTGCTTCAGGCACCAATAAGATCGACCCAGAGAGTTTACACATATTTCTGGGTGAGCGTGGCTTTAAAACCTATAAACCGGCTGGCGTAAGAACGACCATCCTTGTGAAGGTTGATAACAACCGGATCAAACAGGTAGCAACCGAGGACATCAGAAAATTCTGCTGGGAGTACATCGATTCCGAGTATCAGTTCTCAGATCCAGACGAAAGACGACAGATAAAGTCTGAGTTTCAGCGTAGCGGTTCGCTGTTCAGTAAGAATAATCTTCAGTTGTTAAGGGCAGTTGACCTGAAAGAGTGCCGTGACACCAAAGAGAAGGGATATCTCTTCTTCAATGATTGCATTGTGGAAGTCACCGCTTCCGGCTTCTCAATAAAGAACTACGACGAGATTGATGGGGTAGTCTTTGAGTCTGACATCTGTAATTTCAATTACAAAACCTGTCCTGTGACTCCCAAAGATGGCAAGGTTCAAATAACACCGATAGGCGAGTTTTATGAATTTATCCAAGATCTTTGCCAGAACAAACGACCGGAGATCTATACGAAGTCACTTGAGAGTATGGGAACAATCCTGGGCTATTTGATCCATCGTTATAAAGACCCGGCTAATGCAAAAGCCATAATCTTCATGGACACGTATAAGGATGGCGCTCCAAATGGCGGGACAGGAAAGGGTATACTTACCCGGGCCCTTGGCAAGGTACGAGAATATGCTCACCAGGATGGGAAGTTCTTCACCTCCAGTGACAAGTTCGTGTTCTCAAATCTAGCAT
>CAZEYY010000159.1:0-6214 GCA_964516485.1 uncultured Rikenellaceae bacterium | reverse complement strand
GAAACACTTCTCCCATATGTTTAAAATCTTTGTTTAAAATCAGGATAAAACAATCCGGAAACTTCATCTTAAGAAAAATATCACTTCCTGCATCCAGATACTCATTCCTTTTCATAATAAAAATGTAGTAGCAATTGTGATATTCGTCATATAACATATCCCTTACCATATCATGGCTGAGAGAATTAACCAGTCCAGCTCTAATGTCATAAATGTATTTATAGCATTCTGTATTGAATTTAAACTTGTAGTTACTCTCAATTGGGAATTTTTTAAATGTCTTATGATCCGAGGTGACGAACAGGTTATCCAGGTTCCAGAAATGATAAATGAAACACTCCTGAAATCCTATCGTCCTCATCACATTTGTCGCTCCAGTAATATCATGTCCTATCATTTCTTCAGGATATGTAAGAGGCAGCGTAATACTTTCTCCCGAAATCGTATTCAAAGCTACGTTAAGATATGTTTCTTTGCGTTTCTCTTCTGTGAGTATTCCGTTAGATTCTTCGGCCTGATAAACCTGCAGAAAATTGATTACATTCCCTACCTTATAGGGCCGTAAGCCAATCCAGGGTGGGGTGAGTTTAAAGGGCCTGCCATTTACGTCCCTGTCGTATGATATTTTCTTTTCTACCTTACCATTACCATCCGAAATGCCTACCACTCTCTGGTAAAAGCAATCAACAACCAAGGAATCAGGATTCTCAATAAAAAAACCTGAAACTTCTCCGAAAGCCTCCGGGCCATCCGAATAGAATTGAAGCTCCTTGAATAGTTTTCTAGTATTAAGATTATAGATTTCGACCCGGTTTCGTTCAAAATTTAGAATACCAAGGTAGTTCTCCGTACCTATTCTGACAAACTGGGAATAATAAACGAAATTCTTTGTCTCACTCCCTATTGTAATTTCCAAGTGCTTTTCTGCAGGCTCAAGAGTATAGTGGTTCTTGTAGTATTCGGGGCCTTTGCAGGCTCCAAGAACCAATATTTCAGTAAAAAGAAGCAGGAAGAACTTGTACATACAAGATGACTTAGGTGCGTTTTGGTCTGCGTGCCAAAATAATCCCGCACTACTCATTGACCTCTACATCAGGTGCACAAATAATCCCTCCCGTGCAATGGGCTAGCAGACAGTAATAAGTACCCATATCACAGCAACAATCACAAAAGAGCTCAAAGAATCTGCATTGACCATCAGCAATTGACAACTCGGGATTTACAGCAACATACATCTCTTCTACTTTACCATTGCTGCTGATTATGCTGAAATTCATTAAGAGAAGAAGAGCCACAGCTCCAATCACTGAGATAATCTTAATCTTTTTCATGACCTGTTAAATTTTAGTTCGAGATTAGAAATCAGTTGAATCAATTCAAAATTAACCCTTTAAGAAGTCCGTGTCAATACTCTCCGGCATGAACGACAGGAAATCGGCGTGAACGACATAAAAACGGCACGAACAACCATCTTCAAGTCAGGCGAAATAATCAGAAATCTGATAACCAAGACTTATTTCGCAATGTTCCTCATGCCAGCAGTTAACCGGAAACTGTGAGGTTATTATCATAGAGGTTCTTTTCTGACGGTCTTCGATGATTTCCATCAGAGCCGAACGGTTAGCGCTGTCGATGGGCAGAAGCCCGAAGTCATCTATAATAAGCAGGTCCTGCCTTTCTATCTTTGATATTTCTTTCAGATAGGATCCGTCAGTCTTGCCCATTTTAAGCCTGGAGAAGAGTTTTCCAAGGTTGGCATAATAGACTTTGAAGCCAAGTGTACAGGCCTGATGGCCAAGCGCTGTGGCAATGTAACTCTTACCTATGCCGGTGCTGCATGTAATAATTATGTTTTCATATTTGCTTATGAAGCCACGCTCGGCAAAGCGCAGGAGTTGACCCCGATCCAGATTGCGGTCAGATTGGTAATCGATGCTTTCAATTGAAGACTGGTACCGGAACCTGGCATTGCGCAGCCTTCGCTCAAGATTACGCATCTGCCGGTCATTATCAACCGATAAGCAACTTTTAGCAGAAGTATCGGAGGATATGTCAAGAGTGTCGGAATCTGCCGACACTCGTCTTGCTCTTGACAGATCCGAAGATACGGCTAGCTTTGATTATCGGTTGATGAATGAAAACAACAATGAAATAGCACTATCTTCATTTGATAAATCTGTCCAATTTATAGGGGGTTAAGACAAGAAAGATACAACGCCTCATCTGATCAAAGCTTTTCCAGTTTAAACAACCTGAATCTCATAAAATCCTCATCGAAATCAGGATTATTGGGATGGTCTTCGGAAATGTACAGTCCTTCAGGCGTGATAAAAACCATCTGACAAGAGTAAGTATCTTCCGGAAGAAAAACCTCTCCCATATTTTTCAGGTTCTCATCCAGAATAATAATAAAGCAATGAGGAAACATGAATTTTGAAAGAAAGTCAATATTTTTGTCATAATTCTCACATCTCTTCCTGACGAATACATAATAACATTCTCTGAACTCATCATAATAAATGTTCTGTACCTCATCTTTCTCAAGTGAATATCGCATAGCTCCTGTCATATCGTACAAATATCTCCAGTGTTCTTCCTCAAGATGAAGGGTATAATTAGTTTCAAGAGGAACCTTCTTAAAAGAAACATGGTCGTATGTAAGATAAAGATTGTCCAGCAATCTGAAGTGATAGACAAACTGTCCTTTGTACCCGAGTGTCCTGCATGTTTCCATTCCAGAAACATCCCTGCCTGCCAGCTCCTCAGGATAGGTCAGAGATGATGTAGTGACTTCTCCGGATATGAGATTAACACATGTATTAATATTAGTGTGATGAACTGCATTTGGTGTAAGAATACCATTGTTCTCATGCATTCTGTATTCCTGGACAAGATAAACAATATCATCCTTTAATAACGGTTTGCCTCCCCCGACTTTTGCAGCAAAGTTGTTAATCCTGCCTTTCTGGTCCCAATCAAAAGCAATTCGCTTTACAACATCTCCCCCCTGGGTAATTATTCCCAACAGAGCATTAAGTTGAAAACCGACTATTGTATCAGGTTTTTTAACAAGAAAAGAATACGGAGTCAGAGCATTTGTTCCTTCAATTCCCGGATGGATGACATTTTCCAAAACTCTTCTGTTCAGATCATATATCTCGACAGAATATTGTTTGTGGTTTGCTATGGCCAAATATTCACTATCATTAACACGATAATACTCAATACAAAAAGAAAGGTTCTTTGAATCGTGCCCTATCGGAATGACCAAATTAGTGTCCTCCCGAATCAGAGTATATCGGCCTGGATACTTTCCATCATTCTTACATGAGGAAACCAATAGTGTGAAAATCAAGAATAATTTTAATTTGTCAAGGCTCATAATACATCCTGAAATAATGCCAGGTTGAATGGGTCATTTTCCAGAATCAATCAACCATGGCATTGAAAAGCAGTTTTCTAATACTGGACAACAATCTCACCACATGTTACACCAGGTCCATTACAAATTGCAATACATGCCATATCTCTTGGAGTCGGGCATGTACAATTTCCGGTTGCAAAATCCATCCAGCACTGACCCGATGATTGCGCCTGCTCAGGTGTAATTGACAGGTGCATTTCTTCTGCATTACCTTTAAAGTTGACATTCATGAACAGAAATGTCAGTAAAGTAACACTCAGAAGCACGATTTTAATCTTTTTCATGACCTGTTAAATTTTAGTTCGAGATTAGAAATCAGTTGAATCAATTCAAAATTAACCCTTTAAGAAGTCCGTGTCAATACTCTCCGGCATGAACGACAAATTTTTGGTATGAACGACATGTTTTTGGCACAAACGACATAAAAACGGTACGAACAACCATTTTTATGTCATCATTGTTTTTCGAGCTTGAACAACCTGAAACGCATGAAATCCTCATCGAAATCCGGATTATTGGGATGGTCTTCGGAAATGTAGAGGCCCTCAGGTGCTACAAACATCATTTGAGATGAGTATGTATTATCAGGCAGGTATAATTCTCCTAAATGGCTGAATTCCTCGTCAAGGATGATAATAAGACATTTTGGGTATTGAAAGGCAATCCTGTAATCTAAAATGCTACTTTTCTGGTCATATCTCTGTCTGAAAACTAAATAATAGCAATTACGATATCTGTCATAAAACAAACCGGCTGGTTCATCACAGTGTATCAAATAATTAAGTCTTGTATTAAAATCAGACACAAAGAACTTCCAATAATTACTTACAAACCGAAATTTGTAATTAGTTTGTATCGGTACTTTTCTGAATCCAAACAGATCATCAGAAATATGAAGGCTGTCATCAATACCGAAAAAATACACAAGACTTCCATTATAACCAATTGTATAATAATATTTTGTGCCCGAAATATCTTGTCCTATGAATTCCTCCGGATATTTGAGTGCGGCTGGTTCACAGCAGTCCGTGGTAAGGTCAATGTCCAGATAAAGGTTTGACTTTTTTTGCAAATCACTTGTCAGGATTCCATGAGTTTCCAAATTGAAAAGTGATTGTGCAATCCTGACTTTGTTGTGCAGAATGAGTGGTCGCAAGAATCCGTAGGTAACCTGCCTCATTGCCTTTTCTGAGTCACACTCATAGCGAATATGTTTTAGAAACCTCCCATCTGTATTCAACAGCGTCAACGTTTTTAGAGATGGAGAAAAAACCAACAATGTATCTTCATTCATTAGTATGAATCCATCAAATCCAGGTATTGCGTTTGCTCCTTCTTTCTGGAGAGGAATAGAGTTGACTCGGCACTTGTCTTTAGTGTTGTAAATCTCTATCTGTTCATTTCCCTGAACAACCAATATAGGGAAACCATGACTGGTTGAGTCTATGTACTGAAGGTTTGTCGTAAAGTTTCTTGATTCTTGTGTTATCGGAAGTTCAAGAATATTGTTCTGCCGTATCAATACGAAGGCAGAATGATATGCTGTATTGTAACTACAACCAGATATTGGCAGCAGGCAGATAAAGACAAATGCTTTAAAATCATTCATTTCATGAAATAAAATACCATTTAATGCATTGCCTGGGACTTAATTACCTTAATGATTTCCAGTCAATAACTATACTTATTATTCAGCAACAACTACAATTTCCTCACATTTCAGGCCGGGGGAGACACATCTGGCCAAACAGTATCCACCCCATTCAGGTTGACAATAGCACGACCAATCAGATTGTCTCAGGTAGCACTGTCCGTCAGCTGAGGCTAATTCAGGAGTTGCAGAAACATACATCTCTTCTACTTTACCATTGCTGCTGATTATGCTGAAATTCATTAAGAGAAGAAGAGCCACAGCTCCAATCACTGAGATAATCTTAATCTTTTTCATGATCTGTTAAACTTCAATTCGACAATAGAAAACCTTTGTATCAATTCAAAATTAACCCTTTAAGAAGTCCGTGTCAATACTCTCCGGCATGAACGACATGTTTTTGGCATGAACGACATATTTTTTTCATGATCTGGAAATTTCATACATTGAAGGTAAGCCGCGGCATTATGCTGCAGAATATTATCTTTGACAGCATTAAGTTGAATAACCCGACTATTTTTGTCAGCAAACGACTAATTATGAAAAACCAGACCTTATCTGCCGTTATCAGAACAGGATTAATCCTCCTTCTGGCAGTACTCCCGCTTCTTGCCGCCGGACAATTCGCAAAAGACATTGACCCTGACGGTCCCGGCTACGCCGAAAACTGCACCAGCATAATGGTCGGCAGGCTGGCCTCTACCGACGGCTCCGTGATGACCTCGCACACCTGCGACGGCAGGTATCGTACATGGCTGGAAGTAGTACCTGCAATGAAGTTCGAACGTGACACGGTCCATCCCGTATACTGGGGCACGATGCACACCGAGGAGGCATGGGACATGACCAACGTCATACGCAAGGGGGAAATCCCGGAGGTGAAGGAGACATACGCTTACCTCAACACTGCATATCCCTGCCTGAACGAGAAACAGCTCGCCATCGGGGAAACTACAATATACGGGAAGCAGGATCTCATCAACCAGGATGGGCTCTTCCTGATAGAGGAGCTTGAGAGGATCGCGCTGCAGCGCTGCACAACGGCACGCCAGGCGATAGCCCTTATAGGCTCGCTGGCTGAACAGTACGGTTACGGTGACATGGCCGAATGCATCACGATAGCCGACCCGAAGGAGGTG
>CAZEYY010000158.1:0-6303 GCA_964516485.1 uncultured Rikenellaceae bacterium | reverse complement strand
AACATCGGAATCATGGCCCACATTGATGCCGGTAAGACCACTACTACAGAACGTCTTCTGTTTTATACAGGTCGTACCCACAGGATGGGAGAGGTGCATGACGGGAATGCAACAATGGACTGGATGGTTCAGGAACAGGAGAGAGGGATTACAATTACTTCTGCAGCTACAACAACATACTGGAAATATAAGGGAGATGATTATAAGGTTAACATAATTGACACTCCCGGTCACGTTGACTTTACTGTTGAGGTAGAAAGGTCGCTTCGTATACTTGATGGCGCCGTTGCAGTTTTCTGCGCGGTAGGAGGTGTTGAACCACAGTCGGAAACAGTATGGAGGCAGGCTAATAAATATGGTGTTCCGCGTATTGCATTTGTAAACAAGATGGACAGGGCCGGCGCTGATTTTCTCAGTGTCGTGCAGCAGATTAAGGAAAGGCTTGGTGCAAACCCTGTACCCGTTCAGCTTCCGATAGGTGCCGAAGAAAACTTCTCGGGGATAATCGACCTTGTTAGCATGAAAGCTACAATCTATCACCCTGAAGATACTGATGGCGCAAGGTTTGAGATTACCGACATACCTTCCGAGAATCTTGAAGAAGCGGAAGAATACAGGTCAAAACTTATTGAAGCAATTGCTGAAGTTGATGACACCCTGCTTGAAAGATTCCTCGAAGATCATAATTCAATAACTGCTGAAGAAATAATCACAGCTATCAGGAAAACTGCCATTCTTGGTCATGTTATTCCCGTTATCTGTGGTTCAGCATTTAAAAATAAAGGAGTACAGAGTCTTCTCGATTCAGTGATAGCCTTCCTTCCGTCACCGGTTGACAAAGGTGCCGTAACAGGAAAAGATCCGAGAGATGACAATGAAATTACACGCGAACCTGATGATGAGGCACCCCTGGCTGCTCTTGCATTTAAAATTGCAACCGATCCTTTTGTAGGCAGGCTTGCATTTATGAGAGTATATTCAGGCGTCCTTAAGGCAGGAGATACAGTTCTGAATGTCCGCACAGGCAAAAGAGAGAGAATTAACCGTCTCTTCCAGATGCATGCGAACAAGCAGAACCCTAAAGATTTTATAGCGGCCGGCGATATTTGTGCCGGTGTCGGATTCAAGGATATCAAAACAGGTGATACACTTTGTGCTATCAACAAGCCGATTCTCCTTGAATCAATGGATTTCCCTGATCCGGTAATCGGAATTGCAATTGAGCCTAAAACACAGGCGGATATTGACAAGCTTTCGATTGCACTCAGCAAGCTGGCTGAGGAGGATCCTACTTTCCAGGTAAAAACAGACCCAGACAGCGGACAGACTGTTATCCACGGGATGGGCGAATTACACCTGGAGATACTTATTGACAGACTTAAGAGAGAATTCAAGGTTGAATGTAACCAGGGAGCACCCCAGGTTGCATACAAGGAGGCAATCACAACAGGCGGAGAGTTCCGTGAAGTGTTCAAGAAACAGACCGGAGGCCGTGGTAAATTTGCCGATATCATCTTTGCGCTTATGCCGGCTGATGAAGGTGTAAGAGGTCTGCAGTTTGTTAATGAGGTGAAAGGCGGAAATGTTCCCAGAGAGTACATCCCGGCAGTTGAAAAAGGATTTCGCGAGGCAATGGACAATGGACCACTCGCAGGATTCCCTCTCGACAGCCTCAAGGTTGTGCTTAAAGACGGTTCATTCCATCCAGTTGACTCTGATGCTCTTTCTTTTGAAATCGCTGCAAAACAGGCTTTCAGGAAGTTTGCTGTAAAATGCAACCCTGTTATCCTTGAGCCGGTAATGACTACCGAGGTTGTAACACCCGAGGATTATGTGGGTGATGTAATCGGCGACTTCAACAGAAGAAGAGGCAGGGTGGAAGGAATGGAATCGAAAGCAGGAGCAAGGGTTATAAGAGCAAAAGTACCTCTGGCCGAGAAGTTCGGTTATGTTACAGTACTGAGAACCCTTACATCAGGAAGAGCAACTTCAACAATGGAGTTCTCCCACTATGAAAAGGTACCTGCAGAATTACAAAACAGGATTGTGGAAATTACAAAAGGAAAAATTCTTTAAAAGATGAGTCAGAAAATTCGTATTAAACTGAAATCTTACGATCATAACCTGGTGGATAAATCTGCCGAGAAGATCGTAAAAACAGTGAAATCTACCGGAGCAGTAGTCAGCGGACCAATTCCACTGCCTACTCACAAAAAGATTTATACTGTGCTTCGTTCACCCTTTGTAAACAAGAAAGCAAGGGAACAGTTCGAACTGTCATCATACAAGCGACTGCTCGATATTTACAGCTCAACTCCTAAAACTATCGATGCACTGATGAAGCTTGAACTTCCCAGCGGAGTTGAAGTAGAAATAAAAGTGTGAAACCAGTAAAGCAAGATACAAATGCAGGGATTAATTGGTAAAAAAGTAGGAATGACATCCGTTTTTGATGAAAACGGAAAGAATATTCCATGTACGGTTCTTCAGGCCGGTCCGTGTGTAGTAACACAGATCAAGACTGTTGAAAAGGACGGATATAATGCCGTACAGCTCGGATTCGACGAAAAGAAGGAAAAACATACCACAAAAGCTGAAATGGGCCATTTCAAAAAGGCCGGAACAACTCCCAGAAGGAAGCTTGTTGAATTCACAGGATTCGAAGCAGGTAAGGTTCAGCTTGGTGAGATTATTACAGCAACTTTATTCTCAACTGATGCAATAGTTGACGTAAGAGGCTGGTCAAAAGGAAAAGGTTTCCAGGGTGTTGTTAAGCGTCATGGCTTCGGCGGTGTAGGCGGACAAACTCATGGTCAGCACAACAGGGGCAGGGCTCCGGGTTCACTCGGTGCATCATCATTCCCTTCAAGAGTGCTTCCTGGTATGCGTATGGCAGGCCGTATGGGCGGAAATCAGGTTGAGGCGATGGATCTCAAGGTTGTCAGACTGATGGCTGAGGAGAATATATTAATAGTAAAAGGATCCGTTCCCGGTCCTAAAGGTGGTTACGTAATAATTACAAAATAATGGAATTAGCAGTACTTAATATAAGTGGAAAGGAAACCGGAAGGAAAGTTACTCTTAACGATTCCATATTCGGTATTGAGCCTAATGACCATGCAATATACCTGGATACAAAACAGTATCTGGCAAATCAGAGGCAGGGTACCCATAAGTCAAAGCATCGTGGTGAAGTAGCCGCAAGTACAAGGAAGATCAAGCGTCAGAAAGGTACAGGCGGAGCACGCGCAGGAAGCCTTAAGAACCCTCTGTTCCGTGGCGGAGGCCGTATCTTCGGCCCTGAGCCAAGATTTTATGGCTTCAAGCTCAATAAAAAGGTAAAACTACTTGCCAGAAAATCAGCGCTTTCATACAAAGCTTCAACAAACAATATTATTGTTCTGGAAGATTTCTCATTTGACACTCCTAAAACAAAGGAAATCATTAAAATGGGCAATAACCTGAATATTGCTGATAAAAAATCAGTAATTGTTTTCCCTGAACAAAATAAAAACATATATTTGTCATCCCGAAATGTACAAGGGGTTGAAGTTGTAACAGCAAGTGAATTAAACACTTACAAAATAATGAAAGCTTCAACACTGGTACTTGTGGAAAGTGCAGTTGACGTTTTGCAGTCAAGTTTTGAAAACTAGAAAATTTTGAGTGATGAATATTTTGCTTAAACCGATCGTAACAGAAAAAATGACAAGCCAGGGCGATAAACAGAATCGCTACGGTTTTGTTGTTGCCAGAAATGCAAACAAGTTACAGATTAAAAAGGCCGTTGAAGAGCTTTACAGTGTGAGTGTTGACTCAGTTAACACTATGCGTTATGGCGGCAAAATTAAATCCCGTAATACAAAATCGGGTCTTCTTGTAGGCAAAACAGCTGCTTTGAAGAAAGCTGTAGTTACCCTTGCAGAAGGAAACAAAATAGATTTCTATAGCAATATCTAAGTTTATATGGCAGTCAGAAAGATCAAACCTGTAACACCAGGTCAGCGACATAAAATCGCAAGTACTTTTGAGACAATCACAAGTACAGTGCCGGAGAAATCCTTGCTTCAGCCTCACAGAAAATCAGGAGGAAGGAACGTTAACGGCCACAGGACAATGAGGTACATCGGAGGCGGTCACAAAAAGATGTACAGGGTAATCGATTTCCGCAGGGATAAAGATGGTATACCCGCAAAAGTTAAAACAATCGAGTACGATCCGAACCGTTCATCAAGGATCGCTCTGCTTGTTTATTCTGATGGAGAGAAGAGATATATTGTTGCTCCTGTAGGGCTTCAGGTCGGACAGTCAGTATTGTCAGGCAAAGAAGCAGCTCCTGAAATTGGCAACACACTGTTTCTCAGCGATATTCCACTTGGAACAATAATTCACAACATTGAGCTCAAACCCGGAAAAGGCGGAGCGCTTGCACGCAGTGCCGGAACTTATGCCCAGCTTGCAGCACGTGAAGGAAAGTATGTAACAATAAAGCTTCCTTCAGGGGAATCAAGGATGATCCTTACAACATGCCGTGCCACAATCGGTACAGTGTCAAATCCTGACCATAACCTTGAAAGATCAGGTAAGGCAGGCCGTACACGCTGGCAGGGTCGTCGCCCAAGGGTAAGGGGTGTTGTTATGAACCCGGTCGATCACCCAATGGGTGGTGGTGAAGGAAGAGCTTCAGGAGGTCATCCAAGGTCAAGAAAAGGTATTCCTGCCAAGGGATACAAGACAAGGGATACAAAGAAATACTCTGCAAAATTCATTGTTGAAAGAAGAAAAAAATAACTGATATATTATGAGCAGATCGATTAAAAAAGGACCGTTCATTGACTATAAGCTGGAGAAGAGAGTTCTCGACATGAACGAATCAAACAAGAAGTCAGTGATCAAGACATGGTCAAGGAGATCAGTTATATCACCTGATTTTGTCGGACATACTATAGCAGTTCACAACGGGAATAAATTCATACCTGTTTATGTTACCGAGAATATGGTTGGACACAAACTTGGCGAGTTTTCACCTACCCGTACCTTCAGGGGTCACTCTGGTAATAAATAATTGAATACGGATTGAAAAAAGAATCAGAAATGGGTGCAAGAAAAAGAAATACAGCAGACCAGAAAAAAGAGGCCGCAAAAGCCAGATACCAGGCGGTTCTCAAAAACTGTCCGACATCACCACGCAAAATGCGTCTGGTAACGGATTTGATAAAAGGGATGGAAGTAAACAAGGCACTTGATGTCCTTAAGTTCAGTTCACAGGAAGCTTCACGCAGATTGGAGAAACTCCTGCTTTCAGCTATTGCAAACTGGCAGTCAAAAAACGAAGGTGTAAGGGTCGAGGAAAGCAACCTCTACGTAAAACTAGTTCATGTTGACGGAGGCCGTGCTATGAAAAGACTGCAGACTGCTCCCCAGGGAAGGGCATACAGGATAAGAAAGAGGTCAAACCATGTGACTCTCGTGCTCGACAGCAAGGTAAAAGAAGAAGTTGAAACAACATCAAAATAGTATAATGGGACAAAAAGCAAATCCGATAGGCAACAGATTAGGTATAATCAAAGGTTGGGATTCAAACTGGTACGGTGGGAAAGATTTCTCAGGTAAACTTGTTGAAGATACCAAAATAAGGGAATACCTGAATGCCAGGCTTGCAAAAGCCAGCATCTCCAAGATTGTCATTGAGAGAACTCTTAAGCTTATTACAGTTACTGTCAATACCGCCCGCCCGGGAATCATAATCGGAAAAGGTGGCCAGGAGGTTGACAAGCTCAAGGAGGAACTCAAGAAGATTACAAAAAAGGAGGTTCAGATCAACATCTTCGAGGTTAAGCGTCCTGAACTTGATGCCAACATAGTTGCAAATAACATAGCAAGGCAGCTTGAAGGAAAAATCTCTTTCCGCAGAGCCCTCAAAATGGCTATTGCATCAACAATGCGTATGGGAGCAGAAGGAATCAAGATCCTGATCTCAGGCCGTCTGGGTGGAGCTGAAATGGCACGCCAGGAATCATACAAGGAAGGAAGAATTCCTCTTCATACCCTCAGAGCCGACATAGATTATGCTCTTGCTGAGGCACATACAAAGGTAGGACTTCTTGGCATAAAAGTATGGATATGCAACGGAGAAGTATATGGCAAGAGAGATCTCAGCCCGAATATAGGTGCAAGAAATGCCAAGACAAAAAGTCTCAAGAGAAAAGCCAAGAAATAAACGTTTACACACAATAATATATTAAGCAATGTTACAACCGAAAAGGACCAAATTCAGGAGAGCCCAGAAGGGAAGGATGAAAG
>CAZEYY010000157.1:3548-6391 GCA_964516485.1 uncultured Rikenellaceae bacterium | reverse complement strand
GGCGATATAAACAAGGTTCCTGCATTCCTTCCCGATGACGAAATTGTCCGGAATGATTTGCTCGATTATGCTTATGAGATAGAACATTTCGACAATCACCTTGTCAGAATGCTTGACCTGCTTGAACAGAAAGGAGAATTGGATAATACCATTATAATAGTCACTGCTGACAACGGTATGCCTTTTCCCCGGGCCAAAGGACAGGTTTATGAATATTCAAACCATATTCCCCTGGCAATTATGTGGAAAAAGGGTATACGGAATCCTGGAAGGGAGATTTTCGATTTTATCAGTTTCATTGATATGGCGCCCACAATCCTGGAAACTGCCGGTATTGAAGGCAGTGCATCAGGCATGTATAAAATGCAGGGGAATAGCTTTACCGATATCTTCCGGAGCGGCAAAAAAGGATATGTCGACAAAAACAGAAACTCAGTCCTTCTCGGAAAGGAAAGACACGATGTTGGCCGGCCCGATGACGGAGGCTATTCTGTCAGGGCAATTATTGAAGATGGATTTCTTTATATTAAAAACAATAATCCGGAAAGATGGCCGGCAGGTAATCCTGAAACGGGATATCTTAACTGCGATGGCAGCCCGACTAAAACTCTGATACTCAACCTGAGAAGGCAGGGAGTAACACAGGAATTCTGGAAACTGAGCTTTGCAAAGAGAGGTGATGAAGAGCTTTATAATCTCGGAAGTGATGCTGATTGCATAATAAACCTGGCTAATGATCCCTCATACAATGTTTTAAAAAGAAGGCTTGCCGACAGGCTCTTTGATGAGCTTCTGCTCCAGGAGGATCCAAGGATAGTATCGGACGGGACTGTCTTTGACAGATACCCTTATGCAGATAACAGCACGAGGGATTTTTACAACAGGTACATGAAAAAGCAGATATGGAGAAAGGCTGCAGGCTGGGTTGATTCAACAGATTTTGAATCTGCAGGATTTTGAAACTCAGCGGGCATCTGCGGGATCAGCAGGAAAAGATATTTCCCGCAGATTTCACAGATTAACGCAGAACAGACATTTATATACTTCTACACTTGTTAATGCTTAAATAACTAAACTACAAGACAATGAAATCATTCCAAAACAGCACATTGATAAATATTGCTTTATTAATGATTCTCATATTTCTGGCTGAAAGTTGCAAAAACAATTTGCCGGACGAGGTCAAAGTGACTGATTTTGCGGCACTTGCAGCACAGTTCGATGAACCACCTGCAGAGTATGCCTCAGGTCCGCTGTTTGTATGGAATGAGAAGATAACAAAGGATGAGATTGACAGCTTCCTTATCAGTTTCCGCGACCAGGGCATAATGCAGCCATTTATTCATCCGCGGCCCGGACTTGTTACTGAATATCTTTCAGAAGAATGGTTTGAACTTTACAGGCATACAGTTGAGAAAGGGAAGGAGCTCGGAATGAACATCTGGATCTATGATGAAAACTCATATCCCAGCGGCTTCGCAGGAGGTCATGTGCCCGATCAGATGCCCGAATCATATAACCAGGGACAGGGACTAGCAATGACAAAGTTCGATATCCTTCCTGATACTGCAGACAAATTCTTTCTCTGCCTGAAAGAAGAAAACAACACTTTTAAAAACATAACATCCTCATTATCAGACGAAAAAGATAAGACAGGAAAATATATTCTTTTCTCAAAGACCTATAATGGAAAATCCGACTGGTACGGAGGTTTTTCGTATGTCGACCTGCTTGTACCCGGTGTGACTCAGAAATTCATAGACCTTACAATGACAGGTTATGAAAAGAACATTGGCAATGAATTCGGGAAAACAGTCCCCGGCACCTTCACTGATGAGCCTCAGATTGAATCTCCCGGCGGTATCAGATGGACCCCTGATCTCTTCGACGCCTTTATGAAAGAATGGAAATATGACCTCAGAGAACAGCTTCCATCGCTTTTTGAAGAAGTTGGCGACTGGAAAAAAGTCAGGCATAACTATACACAGACTCTCCTGCACCTCTTCATTGACAGATGGGCAAAACCCTGGTATGAATACTGCAACGAAAAGAACCTGATCTTCACAGGCCATTACTGGGAGCATGAATGGCCCAACATGAAGCTCGGCGGCGACAATATGGCAATGTATGCCTGGCATCAGATGCCTGCTATAGACATGCTGTTCAATCAGTTCGATGATTCATCAGCCCATGCACAGTTTGGTAATGTAAGGGCTGTAAAGGAATTATCGAGCGCAGCAAACCAGACAGGCAGGAACAGAAAGCTGAGCGAGACTTACGGCGGATCGGGCTGGGACCTCACTTTCAGGGACATGAAACGTAACGGGGACTGGGAATATGCCCTCGGTGTCAATTTTATGAACCAGCACCTCACCTACTTTACAATGGCAGGAGCCAGAAAATATGACTATCCTCCCACTTTCGACTACCACGAACCATGGTGGAACAACTATAAATATATCAATACACATTTCACAAGGCTTTCTCTTGCCTTATCATCAGGACACCAGAGGAATGATATCCTTGTGCTTGAACCATCAACAAGCGCCTGGTTATATGATTCCTACACAAAACAGAATCCGAGGTGTGCAGAGCTAGGTCAGGCTTTCCAGAATTTTGTTACAATGCTGGAGAAAAGCCAGGTTGAATATGACCTTGGATCGGAGAACATTATGCGAAATCTCGGAAGCGCATCAAAGGGAAAAATGAGAATAGGCAATAGCTCATATTCGAGGGTTGTAATCCCACCAATGACTGAGAATCTTGACAGGAGTACCTTCCTCCTGCTTAAGAAATTCGTTAAATCAGGAGGTAAGCTTATCGCTTTCGCTGAACCTGAACTT
>CAZEYY010000157.1:0-3448 GCA_964516485.1 uncultured Rikenellaceae bacterium | reverse complement strand
GATGCTGCCGATACTGTTTTCAAACATTATGGTTTCAGAAACGGAAATCCATGGAACACCTCAGTGCAGTTCAGGACTAACATTGTTGACAGGGATACATTCTCAATGAACACAGGTTTCACAGCCTCCTATCATTTCAATATAAGGGATAAATTTGATCTGACTGATCTAAAGGCTGTTATTGAAAGACCATGGATATGGAAAGTCGCTGTGAACGGAACCGAAATACAAGCTGAACAGGGAGAATGGTGGCTTGACAGGTCAATGAGAGTTTTCAGAATCGGCAAACATATTAAACAGGGTATCAATACATTAACTCTTCAATCATCACCTATGAAAGTTGATGCTGAAGTTGAACCGGTATATCTTGTCGGGAATTTCTCATTATACCCTGATACGAAAGGATGGCTCATCAAAAAGCCGACAGGCATATACACAATGGACAGCTGGAAGGACCAGGAGATGCCGTTCTACTCATGGGGAGTCACCTACAGCAGGGACTATAATATTGAAAATGCAGAAGGTGAATGGGCAGTAAGGCTGAACAAGTGGGCCGGCACTGTGGCAGAAGTCCTTGTAAATGGTAAAAAAGCTGATCCTGTAGCCTTTCCACCATATAAAACAGATGTGACAGGTTTGATTGAACCCGGCATTAACAAGGTTGAGGTCAGGATCATCGGCAGCCTGCGCAACCTTCAGGGGCCGCACCATTCAAAGCCAACACCGGGCTTTGTAACACCATGGACCTGGAGGAATATAGGCAAGTATCCGTCAGGTGATAAATATCTGTTTCTGGATTATGGTCTGTTTGAGGAGTTTGATTTGTTGAAGACAGAATAGTATTAAGGCGACAGGCATCAGGCGAAAGGGCTGAAGGGTGGAAGGGCTGAAGGGTGGAAGGGCTGAAGGGCGGAAGGGCTGAAGGGCGGAGAATTATGTATTGGATATGTGCTTAATAAGTGGAATAAATATTGTCTCATTAATAATCAGGTGCTATGGGTAATTTTAAAGAATTAAGCGTATGGAAATATTCCAAAGATCTGGCTGTTGATATTTACAAAATAACCGACCAGGGTAAATTTTGTAAGGATTATAGTCTGAGGGATCAGATGAGAAGATCATCGGTTTCAGTTCCATCGAACATTGCAGAAGGTGATGATTTAAATTCAGATAAGCAAAGCGTCAGGTATCTTTATATTGCCAGAGGCTCTTTGGCTGAATTAAGAACTCAACTTATGATAAGCAGGGAAATAGACTATTTAAATAATGATGAATATCTGGAACTGGAGAAAAGATGCGAAAGGATAAGTGCTATGCTGGTTGGATTGATTAGGCACAGGTCTTAGTTACAACTGAATAAAATTGGCCCTTTCATACCCTTTCGCCCTTCAGCCCTTCAGCCTTTACGCCTTAATATTATATTGTATTATATTTATAGTGCTTAGTCGGTTTTCGAACATCCCGTTCCAAAGCTGATAATTAACTTATTATCATGATATTATTTTAGAACTATTGTTTAAATCAATTATTTTTCTACTTTTGACTCAATTTTGAAAAAGGTAAACTTGAATAATCTCAAACTATTGCAGAATGCAAAAGAGCGCATCGGTAATTTTTCGAATGGCTCTGAAAATTAAACTTTAAACTATTATCTATGAGAAAACTATTGATTTTTGTAGCTGCCATGATGATTACAGTTAATCTGCTGGCTGGCGGACTGGTAACAAACTCAAACCAGAGCGCCATGTTCACACGTCTGCAGAACCGTAATGCCTCCACTAGCATTGATGCCGTTTATTACAACCCTGCCGGTCTTACAAAACTCGGTAATGGATTTTTTGCATCAATCAACAACCAGACAGTCGGACAGACAAAAACAGTAATTACCGATTTCCCCTGGATTTCAGGAGTTCCGAAAGAGTACATAGGCGATGTCAGCGCTCCGGTATATCCAGGCGTTTATTTAGCATATAACACAGGCAAACTGTCATTTTCAGCCGGCTTTAATCCAATCGGCGGTGGCGGTGGCGCAGAATATAAAACAGGCCTTCCATCATTTGAAACACCAATATCATCACTTCCTCCAAGCCTCAGAGGCCAGGGTATCCCAACAACAGCTTATGCTGCTGATATTTATTTCGAAGGTACTTCGGTATATTTCGGATACCAGGTGAACGCTGCATATAAAGTCAGCGAGCAGATATCTGTAGGCCTTGGACTGAGATATGTCTCCGCCAAAAACACCTATAACGGCTATTTAAGGAACATTCAGATCAATCCTACATACCCGGGGTTCGGACCACAGTATACCGGATCAATGGTTTCTGCATCAGGATTCTTCACTGACGGGAGCACAGTCCTCAATACACTTGCGACAGGTTCAACAACTGCTGCCACAAGCCTTACCACTCTAATTGCCGGCGGTACCCCTGCAGCAACTCCTCTGACTGCACTGCCTGCTCTTACACAGACCCAGATTGCACAACTTCTTGGTGCAGCCGGTATTTCAACAACCGGAATGAATATCGGAACAGCTGCTGCAACTCTTAATGCTGTTGCTCCGAATTTTGCGGCAAAATCAGCAGCAATGGCCAGCTATGCGGCACAGACCAAAGACGTGGAAGTTGATGCAGAACAGACCGGAAGCGGTGTCTCCCCAATACTTAGCGTAAACTACTCTCCTTCAGATAAGATGAACTTCTCTGTAAGGTATGAATTCAGGACAAACCTCGAAATGACAACAAGCCTTATCGACAACAAGGGCGGCGGTTTCTTTACAGAAGGTGAGAAAACAATTGCAGACATGCCCGCTTTACTGGCACTCGGAGCTGAAGTAAAACCAATTGACAAGCTCAGCCTTGCTGCCACTTTTAATACCTATATGGATAAGAAAATTGACTATGACGGCAGTGATAAAAAGAATATTGCACAGATCGATAAAAACTTCCTTGAGTATGGTCTCGGTGCAGAATACAGCATCTCTGACAAATTAAGGGCCAGCCTGGGATGGGTAGCAACAAGCACCGGCGTACTTCCTGCTTACCAGAGCGACCAGAGATACAGCACAAACACCAATTCATGGGGAGCAGGTTTCGGTTATCGCGTTAATTCAATGATCGATGTCAATATCGGTGGCCAGTACACTTTCTATGACAATGATGTTCAGACCTATGCCTATCCGAGTCCGGCCTCTCCTCTTGTAAAATACAATCAGTCATACAAGAAGAAAACATGGATTATCGGTGTTGGTGTTGACCTGTACTTTGGAAAAACAGAATAAATAATCCGAAAAACTACCTAAACCTTAAAGAGGCCATAACAGGCCTCTTTTTTTTTCTTATCTTTTTAAAATCCATTAACCACAAAGAACACAGAGAAAATACACAAAGATCACAAAGAAATAATAATCAGACATTTATCCATGAATCCTTTGTGCCCTTTGTGATCC
>CAZEYY010000156.1:5482-6608 GCA_964516485.1 uncultured Rikenellaceae bacterium | reverse complement strand
GTGGCCAGGCCACTACCATTTCTGCACAGACCGTTATCAATAACTGTTCGGTCACACTTAATCAACCACCATTGGTAAATATTTCCTCTCCAACCAAGAGCAGTGCCTTCTATGTCCCTGCTACAATCACAATAGATGCTACTGCCTCAGACCCTGACGGAACTATTTCTAAAGTCGAATTCTATAACGGCCAGACTAAACTTGGAGAAGTAGCATTGGCTCCTTATTCGTTCACATGGAAAAATGTAACTGAGGGGACTTATATAATTTCTGCTTCAGCCACAGACAATATGAATGCACGTACAGTTTCTTCCTCAGTCACTGTAGTTGTTGAAAAAGCCACACCTGTTGTGAACCAACTCCCTGTAGTAATAATAAAGAACCCCAACAAAGGGAGAAAATTCAAAACAAGTGAAACAATTGTCCTGGAAGCTGAAGCGTCAGACCCTGACGGGACAATCACTAAGATTGAATTTAAGAGTGGAGATGTAATCCTGGCAGAATTGACAGAAGCTCCATACATCTATAACTGGCAAAACGCTGATACAGGTACTTTTATCATAACAGCAATTGCCACAGATAATTTCGGAGCAGTCTCTCAGTCATCAGAAGTGGACTTCAGAGTTTTGGACACAAAAGTTCCCGGTTTCAGAATACTGAGTCTTTATCCAAACCCAAATGATGGTCAATTTACGGTTGAGATGGCAGAAGCAAGTGATTCTGAAAGACTTTATACAATTTATAGTTTATCAGGACAAGCCTTATACAACGAGAAGAGAGAAGGGTATGAGATGAATGCAGAATTCAACTTAAACTCATTACCGGCAGGGAATTATGTTCTGGCCGTTTCTTCAGGAAAGAAAATAATAGATACAAGGAAATTTATTAAAAGGTGATTGCACAATTAACAGGTCAAACTGCCTATCGATAATTTAGTTTTTCCTATTTCTTGATTTAGTGTAGTTTAGGCTTATCCACCTTCTATCAACCTCTATCTTTTGCTTAACTTCATTGAAAACAAGCCAAGGTAAAAGTGATTCAGGGATTGAAGGTTTCTCAATAAAAAAAGCAAATTGATTTTGCTGCCTGGGGAAAATTTTTACAAATGCGCAGTATAAGGGTCGTA
>CAZEYY010000156.1:2875-5382 GCA_964516485.1 uncultured Rikenellaceae bacterium | reverse complement strand
AGAAGTGAATCGCGACTTTCAAAGGCTAATGCCCCTTTTTTTGAAACACGATATAACTCAGTCAACACCTTATGAGGTAAGTGGGTGTGATGAATTGCTGCATGTATTACTGCATAATCAACTGATTTGTCTGGCAAAGAAAGCGATTCAACATTTTCTTCTCTCCAAACATAAGGGCTATAGTCGTAGACACGCTTTTCCATCCCCGATATCACAACATTCAGATACCCCAAACTGGCGAACATCTCTTTATCTGTAATATCACCACCGCAAACAAGTATTGAAGCTGTCCTGTCTGTAATGATTTCACCCAATATTCTACGATAGAAAGAATCTACTTCCCCATTCATTTCTCAGGAATAATGTTTGGAATTAAAACACAGTTTTAAAAATAAGGACAATATCACCTATGAAGGTTCTCCTTTTTATGTATTCCAAATTCATACGCGTTTTATCTGGCCAGATAACCTCATCGAAATGCTTCTGTGGATCAGGCACCAGGGATAAAAGTTCCTCCTCCCTGGCATATTTTATTGAAGCAGGACTGGTGAGGCCTGGTCTGACAGTAAGAATCTCTCTCTGTTTACCCTGAAGACGAGCAGCGTATTCGGGCATATCAGGACGGGGACCAACAAAACTCATATCACCGATTAGTATATTCCACAGCTCCGGGAACTCATCAATTTTAAATTTTCGAAGAACTGCCCCTATCGGTGTTATTCTCTTCTCCCCTTTAACCGAAACTGAACTTCCACCATGGTCTACAAACATCGTTCTGAATTTATAGATTGTGAATGGTATACCGTGTCGCCCCGTTCTCTCTTGCCTGAACAGGACCGGTCCCTCAGAACTGAATCTGACCAATAATCCCGCAACCAATAGAAGAGGGGATAATATTATAAGTCCAAAAAATGACGCAAGAATATCAAATGTTCTTTTGAAAAGCATGTTTCACGCAGACTTACATATTAAATCGGGCAGTATCTATTGCGGGGTTTTACCTGTCATAAGATTGTCAGGAAGGAATTCCACCAACAGGTAGTCATCCTTCAGTTCTTTTAGTACGACCATATTCCTGTTGCCGGAATGCGCCCTCATTATTGAATGGTTTTTCCTCGAAATCGTCGACAGGCACCTGAATTTCATTCTCCATGCCGTCTCGTACATGATTCGATTCATAATCAACCCTATTCCATGGCCACGATAATTCTGATCTATCAGTCTGCCTACAAAACACTTCCTGTTCACAAACATTCGAAGAAAGAAATAACCGACCAGAATATCATTGCTGAAAGCCCCCATCATAAGAAAAGAGGATTTCCTGGTCTGCTTGCTTATTGAGTCAAGTTCAAAAGAATGTGGCTTGAAATAAGTTAAATCTGAGGGAGGTTGATTCTTTACCAGTTCATAGAGCTTACCAGATTCGGCAATGGAAATCTTCCTGTAGATAATCGGATACTGCTGAATTTCTTCAAAGACTTGCTGAGTAATTCTGTCCAGTCTTTTTTTATACAGGAGACAAAAGAGAATATTGTTCATACTCTCAATGATTGACCAGATGAACCCCAGATTATGCTTAATGAACAATAGGATTCGTTCCATTATTGAAATCTCAGAAGTTCCGCTTTCAACCCCCTGTTAACAGGCAACTGCCATAACAATTTGCACCAGTTATGGTTACCTTCAATCAGTTCAGCGCCATCCTCGGTTACTGCAATATCCCAACCAACAGATTTATTTCCGGAGGCATTTCGTGCTGCAGTTCCGGCAAGCTCAAGGACCTTTTCCCAGTGTGGGATTCTGAAGCCCTCAATCTCTTTGCCGGTAACCGGATGCACCCGCACGGAATCTCTGGTTATATCACTGAACACTCCGGGACCTGTAACTACACCCGTCTTCAGATCTACAGGAGCGGCAATGTTTCCAGCCGCCATATTGTCAACAGGAGAGTTTACGGAGATCCGGAGTCTGGCGGCAAGGAAGACTATTTCATCATTATCCATTTGTGTAATGATCCTTAGGGTATTCAGCCCGGATGGCGAGAGATCATTCAGGGTTGGATGCTGTATGACAAATTCCTCTACAAGGTCATAGTGATGTTGCTTCATATAAGCAATAAGCTTTTGTGGCGTAAACCCATCAGAGGTGACTACTTCAACTTCCGCCCCTACCTGTCCCTTCGATCCTTTAAGGACCAGTCTCCCCGACGGATTCAGGAGCATTGAATCTAAAACCATTCTATCAGAAGCTGAATCAGAAATATGCAAAAACTCCCTCTTTACCAACAATCTGTAGTGTTTCAGAAATTGCACCTTATTTTCAAGCAATTCTCTTGAACCTTTTGGGTTCATGCGAAGCTGATATTCATACATAAAACCGGTACCAGCCCATTCCTTGCGTTCAGAATGGGATCTCTCGTAAAACCTGAAACAATAATAATCCTTGAAAGAGATATTATATCTGAGAACCGATAACACAGAGTCCAGAATGATACTCAACTTTGATTT
>CAZEYY010000156.1:0-2775 GCA_964516485.1 uncultured Rikenellaceae bacterium | reverse complement strand
AATATTACTCTTCTCAAAGACCTTTCCTATCTGATGGCTGATCACAAGGTCAGCAACACCTGAATCATGTGAGGCAATTGCCATGACCGGAAGCCCGGCAGACATAATATTGTAAATCTTGCTGGGGATACTAATATCAGGGGTCTTGTCATCAAGAATAATTACAGCAATATCTGCCTCACAAAGAGACTCATACAATTCGAAATCATTTCTGAATGGGAGAAGCATACAGTTGGTAAGCTCATTTTCATTGATCCGTCTGGCGATCTCATTGATTCTATCGCCACGACCGATTATCTGAAATATTATATCGGTCTCATCCCGAAGGGTATCAGCAACCTCCAACAGTGTCTCAACATTATGTGTCACCCCAATATTCCCGGAATACTGAATTATAAACTTCCCCTGAAGGCCATCCCTCCTAAGGATGTTGTTGTTTTCTTTTGGAATGGGTTCCAGATGAGAAAAGGCTGACCAGTTTGGAATTACTCTGACATCTCTGTCGGAAGCATAACGACTAATTCCTGTTTTCATGGCATCACTCAGGGTATAAATCATGTGAGCATGCAGAAATACTCTTTGGTTGCGTCTGCCCCATAGCCGGCTTAGTAATCCATTCTCCCTGAATCCATTTGCCCTCAAGGCATCCGGGTAGAGGTCAAAAACCAGGACTGAAAATTTCTCCCTGAACCATGGAGCCATCAGGTATGCCGTGGGAGGTACAGTGAAGAAAAACTTGTCATACCTGTTATACCGGAACCTCAGAAGGAAAAATATCTGAAATGAGGCAACTATCCAGGATATCATCTTTTTAAAATTACTACCTCTGTCATATCGGATGATCTTCTCAGTCTTAATCCTATGATCAAGGTGTGTATCCTGTACCCTGATGCTTCCTGTAATCAGCACAACTTCATCAAAGTACCCTGCAAATGCATTTACAATGTCAATGGTAAGGTAACCTGTGGCCTGATTAATAAATACTATTCGCTGGCAAGCGCCTTTTGTGTAATGCTTCATTCAGGACTTAAATATGCTCAAAAATGTTCGTGCAGCAGCACTGACCCTCTCCGAATATTCCTGGTAGAGCATTCTCCCCGGTTCGCGTCCGGGGAAATTCTTAAGAAGTCCGGCAAGGGCTTCGTAGTCTTCAGGCTCAAAATAGCATCCATCAGGGCCCAGCTGCTCAATATTAACCGGTAGTGAAGAAGCAATTACCGGTACCTGGAGAGAAATGGCGTCTTCTATAACGGTACTCCATCCTTCAAAAAGACTGGGTTGTATAACTGCACGAGAATGTTTCATCAGCAGTAACTGCTCATTACGAGGGATAACACCCAACAGGCTGATGTTAGGTTTAAGGTTGTTATCAGTAATAATTGAATGCAACTCCCTCATATAGGATGATTGATCGGCATCAGGAAATCTCCCGGTCATTGCCATATGAATTTCCTTGCCCTCCTGCTTCAGTAAAGCCATGGATCTTAAAAGAACTCGGTGATTCTTGTGCTTATGGAACTGATTTGAGATCATGTAATAATCTTCCGGAACATTATACTTTTTCCTGACTTCACCGATATGAAGGCCGTCAAGGTCTTCGATTACTGATGCAAAATGAAAAACATGTATCCTCAATCCGTCTCTTAGTTTAAAGAACTTACTAAAATCATTAGCCACAGATTGACTTGAAACAACCAGATCCTGTGAGTTCTTTAACATAAACCTAATCCTGAAATTTCTCTCAATGATCTTCCTTTGTGTGAAAAACTCAGGGTAATATTTATGCTGCAAATCAGCATACCAGCTTACGATTCGTGTATCTGTGATGGCTCTGACCGGGTAATCATGAAGCGGATACAAACCATCCAGATTATAATTCTTCAGAATGTCATCCACAAAAACATTCATCTGTAAAATCCATGATCTTATGTAACCTTTATGGACAGAAGGGAAGTCCCATTCAACAAGGTTGATATATGGATAATTAACCTGTTCTGCGTATTTTCTTAGTTCAGCCCTGTAAAAAACGATTATCTCAGGTTTATCATCATCATTAAGAAAATCAAGTATTTTGATAAGATTGTTAATATAGACAATACCCCCCATCCACTTGGGACTGAAGTAAAATAAAATGCCAAGCCTGAGCCTTTTCTCTCTTACAAGGTCAGTCATTTACCTGTCAAGTTTAAGCTTTCGTGATAATATTTTTTTTTCATTCGGATAGTTCCATGCATCCCATGGGAAATGTTCACCATGACTCCACCTGCGCCACCGCTCAAGATCAGACTTGAGCATGATTCCGGCAAGGTCGTTAAATCTTGTTTTTGGTTCCCATCCGAGTCGGGTCAGGCTTTTCTGATAATCTCCCTTAAGATAATGGACATCCACCGGCCTCATAAATCGTTCATCAATTTTGATATACTTTTCCCAGTCAAGTCCCACAATATTAAATGCCGTTTCTAAAAACTCTTTTATAGTATGTGTTTCATTAGTGGCAATTACATAATCATCAGGCGTCTCTTGTTGCATCATAAGCCACATTGCTTCAACGTATTCCGGAGCATAACCCCAATCCCGCCTCGCTTCAATATTACCAAGTTCAATACTATCTTCAAGCCCAAGGCTTATTTTCGCTACTCCATTGGTAATTTTCCTTGTCACAAACTCTAATCCCCGAAGGGGACTTTCGTGATTAAAAAGAATACCGTTACAGGCAAAAAGTCCATAACCTTTCCTGTAAATTTTGACCATGCTGTGAGCATATAACTTTGCGGC
>CAZEYY010000155.1:0-6655 GCA_964516485.1 uncultured Rikenellaceae bacterium | reverse complement strand
GGAGCCCTCAGACCAAGTATCTCGGGGAAATCAAGCTCATTTGGCAATATCGGTACGTATGTCATCCATGTGTGGGTGAAAGACTTGCTCAGGACAAAATCCCTCCAGGTTGTCATAAATCCGACACATACCGCACATTTTATCCTGCTGTCGAGACCTCCGGTGAACACAGTTCTCATGCCTCCTCCTGAAAGTCCGCCGCAGCCTATCTTATCCTTTATAACATCCTTTCGTGAGCTCAGTATGTCGAGGGCTATCCTGTCCTCGGCCATGAACACTCCCGGCCATGTTGTCCCGGCACTGAATAAGGACTTGGCCATTATGTGTTCATGTTGTCCGGCCCATTGGTTATATGCCTGAATATTGCCTGGATCTTCCGGATTCTCATCATTAAGTCCATTCCTGAATTGTTCAGGCACGTCCTGAAGCCATACCCTGCGGCTGGCAAAAGGAAAGGCATCTGATACAAGTACAACATAGCCTCTTTTTGCAACCTCATTTGCCCATGCCTTATCACTGTAGTAGTCATGCTGATGTTCCTTCATCAGCGGATGCTGCTCATTACTTACCCTGGTTATCTTTCTTGTTCCGAAGTATTTATTTCCTCCATGGTCATGAAAGGCAAGTATACCGGGAAGAGGTCCTTTTGCCGTGGCCGGTTTAAGGAGTATGGCATCAGTTGGCCGACCATAAGGCAATTGCCATGTAAGCTCTTCAACATGCAGTCCGTCAAACTTATATTGTTTTTTTACCTTCACTTCAGGAGCCGGACCAATATCAGGAATTGCTATCCTGTCCTTTGTCCTGGCCAGAGCCTTTTCTTTCCATTTGTTAATATCAGTAAACTCCTTCTTTCTGAATGAAAGTGAAGGCATCCTGTTGTTAACCAGGGAGGTAGCCCATTTGCCATATTGCCCTATCAGGCTGATATCGTTATTCTGTGACATAATTTGTTCTGTTGTATTTGTTATTTCTGATGGAATTAGGTCTTCAGGGCTGAACATTCCATGGCTGCCCAGCATCTTGCTTCCTGCTATTGAAAGGCCTGCCATGCCGGCATTCCTGATAAATTTTCTTCTGTCGCTTTTCATTGCTGATGAATTTATTATTCATGAAGATATGAATTTAAAACAAATAGTCGCTAAAGCCGCTAAATGATCTTTAATCTCCCCGATTATTATTAACATTGTTATATTATCCGATAAAATTATGATAAGTATGAATCCGCTAAGAAATGCTTTGATAGTTTTCATTTTATGCTGTAATGGGCTTCTGTTTTTTAACCTTTCAGGACAGCCGGTAAATAAGGAGGCGTTTATTGATCCTCCTGTCAGATTCTGGCCCCGTCCTTTGTATTTCTGGAATAATACAACTGTAAAAAAGGAGGTGCTTTTTAAACAGATGCAGGCTATGCGGGACAAGTGCGGATACGGAGGTTTCGGGGTTGTGCCTTTTGGAAAAAGTTTTAAGCCTGAATACCTGTCTGAAGAATACCTTCAGCTGTATGGTTCCATGCTTGAAAAGGCAGAAGAACTTGGAATGACTCTGAGCCTTTATGATGAATTCGGTTTCCCAAGCGGCTCTGTAGGAGCCTTTGCCGAGGGAGATGATAATCCTCGTTTTCAGAAGAAATATCCTGAGCTTACGATACAACGTCTCGATAAAACCGAGCAAGAGATCATCGGACCGGTCAGGTACAGCAAAAAGATGCCTGAAGGAACCCTTATGGGTGTTGTTGCAATGGAAACAGCCCTGAAAAAGAGGATTGATATCACAGACATTGTAAAGAATGGCAACCTGACATGGGATGTTCCGCCAGGAACCTGGAAACTGATGATTTTTACCTGTGTGATTGATGGGACACCAATATCAGATTATCTGAATCCCGAGACAGCCCGGAAGTTTACTTCAATGGTCCATGATGTTTATTATGAGCGTTTTAAAAAGTATTTCGGTCCGGTTATATATGGAACCTTTTTTGATGAACCTTCAATGTTCCATGCTGATTTCAGGATGTGGACCCCGGAGTTCAACAGGAAATTCACTGCAAAATTTGGTTTCAGTCCGATTCTTTACTATCCTGCTTTATGGTATAATATCGGCCCCGAAACAGAACAGGCCAGAAGTATGATGTTTGGCTTCCGTGCTGAACTTTATGCACTCGGATTTACTAAGGTCGTCAACGACTGGTCAGCAGCACACGGAATTACTGCAACAGGGCATACAGCGCCTGAAGAAGCGATTGTGCCTGCAAATGCGTCAGGCGATCTGATGAAATCATTCAAATATCTCGAGATCCCTGGAATTGATAAGATTGGAGGATACCGTTATGCTGAAAGATTCTACAAGCTGATAAGTTCCTCTGCTTATAACTGGGACAGAACTCTTGTGATGTCTGAAACTTATGGTGCCATGCCCAATTACCAGGAACCCGGCGATCTGAGTTGGAATGATATGTGGAGTATTGCCAATGACCAGTATTCGAAAGGAATAAATATGCTGATTCCTCATGCAGTGTGGTATGACAATACAAAAGTCACATATAAGCCTGAACTGTCACACCGCAATCCACTTTATGCTGACAGCCTGAAGGCATTCACAACTTATCTTTCAAGGCTTAATGTACTGCTGCAGGCTCCCGGGCAGCATGTTGCCGATATTGCGGTTCTGTATCCTGTTCAATCACTACTTGCAGATCATTACTTCTATAAAGAAACAGGACCTGCAAATGTCGACGGGTATGTCGATCCTGCCAACCAGTTCTATAACAATGCAATATCAAAGATTGACTACATCAGCCTTGGTGAATGGCTTATTAACGGAACAGGCCTCGATTTCACCTACCTGCATCCTGAAGTCCTTGATGAACAATGCAGGGTTTCCGGGAACAGGCTTGAACTGACAAACAAGATTAACTGTGAGAAATTCGGTATTCTCATTGTGCCTTCCTGCTATCTTATTTCACTGTCAAACCTCAGGAAAATTGCTGATTTTTATAATGCGGGTGGAACAGTATTATTCACAACAAGGCTTCCCCGGAAAGCGCTGGAAGTAGATGGAGACAAGGAAGTTATGAAGATAATAGGGGAGATCTTTCCTGCTTATGAGAATGATGCATGGGAATTTGTTCCCAATGCTAACGGTGGCAAGGCCTGCTTTATCCCTGAACCTGATGCCCTGGGACTGTCAGAAATACTTTTCTGGGCAAATTTTGATTTTGACGTAAGCCATCCGCTGAATTCCGATATACAGTATATTCATAAAATTGTTGACGGAAGAAACATTTACTTCTTTGCAAATACCGGTCGCAGTGAAATATCAACAGAACTGACATTAAGGGGCAAAATGGTACTTGAAGAATGGGACCCGCATTCAGGGAAGATATCCGAAGCGCCCTTCCATCACAGTGTTAGCAGCTCTTCAGGGACACCGGTAACTGTAGTGCCAGTCAGCCTGAAACCTGTTCACTCTGTATTTCTTGTGGAAAAGAAATAGGTATTTGCTATTTCACAAGTTTCTTAATTACAGGCGTTAATGCTTCTGCTATCCTGAGCATGCCAATATCATTGGGGTGGACACCATCTACGGCTCCCTCGTAGTCATAACCAATGAGGTCATCACCCTTGCGGTAGTACAGATTCTTGATTCCGGCCTTCTTAAGAGTATCGTAAGCCCTTTTGAATTCGCTGTTCTTTTTTGAATTGACTGATGCCGGAATCAGTGTGAATCCATTAGTATAAGGGAAGGCTTCAACAAAAAGTACCGGTACTTCAGGCCTTTCCCTGTGCAGCTTCTGTACAAGTTCTATTGCTCTTTCATAAACAAGCTCAGTCTTCATATTAGGCAGACAGTCAATTACATAAAGCGCTGCATCCGTTTCACACATTGCATCTCCCACTGAAAGATCCATTGTACCGTTTCCGCTGAATCCCAGGTTGATTATCGGCCTGTCGATGTTTCGCGAAATTATATTTGTAAACAGAAGACCCGGCCTGGAAGCACAACCTCCCTGGGCAATGCTTGTACCATAGTATACCACAGGTTTTTTTGCTGTCAGTAAATACTCCCGTGGAATCGTTATTTCCGATTCGCTGCTGACGCCGATAAGTACAGTATCAGCTCCGTCATACAGCGGCAGGTTAAGAAGATATTCTCTGGAGCTGTTTCCTGCATCCCTGAAAAGCATGAATTCATTCCGCTGACCCTGAACGCGGCCGGTATTTATATACTTCCATTTACCATTGATAAGTGCATACAGGTCAACACCCTTTATTCCTGTGAAAGGCATGTGGTCCATCACTGCATTTCGTTTTACGGTCCATTTAACGTCAATAAAAGGAGAGTTTGTCCTGAACCTTATTGAAATTCCCGCTGAATGCTGCCCCAGGCTCCAGACTTCCGGCCTTAAGGTGTTCTCGTATTTTGCAGGGAAACGGGCATAGTTCTTCTCAGAATGAAATTTCCCAATAATCGTAAGCTCCTGTCCATCAATAAATTTTATAGTATCATTTGATACTATGCCGTAGGATATTACATTCACTGTATGCATCATGACTGCAAACAGAAAAATTCTTTTCAGCATATTCTTTCTAAATTGATTATTCCTCAAATAAAACTAATATTTTCAAAATCTCATCACTCAAATCTCACATCTCACATCTCACATCTTCTTCCTCACGCTTCTTCAACAACTTTCCATCCCACAGAATCAGCAAATGCATAGACAGGTTCCTTAAGGTCACCATAGAATGTTACCCTGTGCCAGCCCCATGCCGACCATTGTCCGAACAGTTTCTCAATATCACCGACAGGTTCACCACAGATCTTTGTCCTGCACGCACGGTCATCCGGATCATTGGCTACGGCTTTTGCCTGGTGGAACAGAATCTCTTTTTTGGATGCATCAACCTCAAGTGTTGTTGTCATGTAGTCTACAGGTAATATTGACCTGACTGAGGCACCCTGCCTGTCTTCAGAATGAGTCATTATTGTAAAAGGATTAACAGATCCCTGCGGACCAAATGCCTTATTTGATGCAACACAGTGCGCATAAATAATTTGCCGTTTTGATGTATCAATAACAGGATCAGAGATATAACCAGGCCTGCCTGTCATGTTTGTAAAGGTAACCATTGTTGCTGTTGACCTTACATCGGCTTCGCAGGCTCCGACAAGACCATCATTAAGCAGTTCATGGAAACCAAGGCATGGATAGGCATGGATATGACCGCCATAAAATCCGCCAAGACAGTTCATCGTAATGGCATTGGCATTGTGTTTTTTGCATACTGATTTCATTCCCAGGTACATCGCAGCTGATGTTAGTAATGTTTCATCAGAAATACCCAGTATCTCGGTTGCAGTATCTTTCCATTTTTTCACGATTGCTGCTGATTCGTCCTTATCTGCAGTTTCCCATGCTTTGTTTACTTCAGCAAATGAAATATATTCAATTGGAATCCCCAGTATCGGGTCTGCCTGCCCGGTATTCTGATCACGGGCAACAAGTATCCGCGATTCCTTATTCTTTTTCTGGCATTCCTGTGCTGATATTACTTTCAGATCATCAGGTTTGCAGCTGAGGTTTCCGGAGCCGGGTGTTGAGTTAAGCCTGGTAGTTTTGACAGCCATTGCAAATTCTGCTGCAGTTCCGCCATTTGAAATAATACTGAAACAATTAACAGCTGAAAGGAGGTCCTCAGGACGTGATGAGGCAACAAAGCCCAGATTCGGGGTATTCTCCTTCAGGAAGGCGGCTGTATATACGAGAAAACCACCGCTTCCGCCAAACTGGAAATCAACATATAGTACCGGTTTTCCTGTTTTTGCAACTGTCTGAACAACCTGGTTCCAGCAGTTCATCTGGAATACAATATACCCGTCAACTTTTGCTGCCTCATCGCCTGCAATCAGCTTTTCGGTTTCCTCTTTCCCTGTTGATGTTGATGACAGGAACTCATAGCGAGGAAACTGTTTTGCCAGAGTTGCATTTGTATTTTCAATGAAAGGGGCAAAATCAAAGCCAACATTTGGCCAGTCGGGCTGCTTTTGCTGTAATGAATGCAAGGAATAGATATTTCTTATTCTTAGCTTTTTCCCTGAAGAACAGGAACTTAAAAATGAGACAGGTTGCAGGGCCAGGCATGCACCGCAGGCAGCACAGGCTGTGATAAATCCTCTCCGGGATGTCTGACCGGATCTTTTCTGTGTAGGTTGATAGTTTGGTTTCATTGGGGGATGGATTAGATTCTTATTTTTTTTCAAATTCAATCTCCTTCAATCCGGAGATCGTATTTCCGGTATTTGTCACATTTGTACTGTTTTTCCCGACAGTGATTGCTGTTTTCTGATTTCCCTTCCCTGTTGAGCGGATTATGTTATTCTTTATAGTGATGTCATGCGTAACACCTCCAACATAGAATCCTGAAGATTCCCTGATCGTCCCGTTGTTTTCTATTGTATTATTGATGAATGTATTACGATGTCCGGCATTCTGTTCATTCTCATTTCTGAACAGAACTCCATGATTGGCATTTTCAAATACTTTGTTGTTCTCGAAGATATTATCGGTGTCCTTATGACCTATTGATATTCCATTGTCCTGGTTGGAATATATAGTGTTATTTCTGAAAACACCATTCTGAACTCTCCAGCA
>CAZEYY010000154.1:1751-6656 GCA_964516485.1 uncultured Rikenellaceae bacterium | reverse complement strand
AACCATCTGATGCCCAAACTGAAAAAATACTGCTTGGAATTCATCAAATTGGACAGGAACTATCAGAGATAAACCTTATACACAGGCCTTAATAAAAATAGTACTGGCTATAACAGGTCGGTATATGTCATTGGCTTTCCGCACCGCGACTGGTTTTTGCGCATCGGTCCACCAAACTGGCACATCAAGACCAATAGGTTCTTTATTGGCCCGGCTTAGCGGTTAAAGCCGCCAGGCAAAACCGGTTGGAAGTTTAAGACCCTGTAAAGCGGCGGGCGGCCGATGTTCGTTACGGCAACTTATTACCTGGACTGAATTCGTAGTTAGTGTATCCGTATATGAACTCGAATGGCATACAATGCAATCTCCAAAAAATGGAGAATGCGGAATCAAGATGAACGAATAAGTATTTTTTTAAAAATGAACCTATTACCATTACTTCTTGTTTCTGTCAGAAAAAAAACCCTTTTAAAAGTGAAAAAAGCAATTTTCGTTTTACAACTGGCTCTGTTTTTGACTACCATTCAGGTTCACGCTCAACAATCCGATCGGACCTTTATTGCCAAGTTTTTAATTGAAGGCGGAATCGAATATGGAGGAGATGAAATCCTGCAGGTTTTTTTTACAAATGGTGAAGACCAGACTATGAGAGCTGGTCAAGGTGGTTTAATTGCTGTTGGTGGCCAAATACAATTATCGAGTTTAAAACAATTTATGCTTCGGGGCTCCATCGGTATCAAATATAACACCACTGCGGCAGATAACGCCAATATCAGATTAACGCGGCTTCCCTTAAATATAACACCTTATTGGAATATTAATAATGATTTCAGGTTCGGGGTTGGTGTTACAACCCATCTGAACCCGGTTCTCAAACTTGATGGCTTTGGTCCCGATGTTGCTTTTACCAGTATGGTTGGCCCACGGTTTGAGTTTGGCTATAAGTGGATCGCATTGACCTACACAGCGATTAGCTATGAAGATGGAACCGGTGAATCTTTTTCTGCGAGTTCATTCGGTGCATCCATATCTTTTACTCTGCCGAACAAGTAGTAACCTGAGTTTAGAGAATGATTTCTTGTCAGACCAGTGCTGCTCTCTGTGCTTGATTTTGGCTTTTCATTTACATTAAATCTCAAGGACTTACATGAGGCTGCATGTGAAGGCATGATTATATATGCTATGCAAAGCGATAAAGTGATTACCCTCGGCGAAAATTCGGGTGGATATCTTGGCTACGGGAATGTCAAAAGTGAAATGGTTCCTTGTGGAAAGTATATAATCAACAGTACAACAACGATGTATTCAGAGAAATCAAAATTTGAATTTATCGGTATTACCCCGCAAATTAAGCTGAACCCAGATCAGGATTGGGTGAAATCAGCAATCACGGTACTGCAGAAGAAATAAATACAAAGGATTAAATTTGAAACATGAAAGCAAAAGCGATTCTTTATCTTTCCTCAATCATTCTTGTTTCGTGTCTATTCTTAATTGTGACCGGATCTCCAATCCTGAACGTCCCGTTGTATAAAGGATCTGCCTTCCCTTTGGGCACCATTGTCTCCTGGATTGGTTTAACTGCTTTAACATCTACCATATATCTTGCATTCAACAAGATATATCGCGCCAGCAATTCAGCTCACAAGAAAATCAGAATTGCATTTGGAGGAATTGTCATACTAGCCTTTTCATGGATCCTGATTGGCTTTCTACTTGCCGGGAACTGGGCCTTTACATTTCAAAATCATGATGAATTCCGAGGCAGTATCGAAGCATCCCGGTACTTCTGGATATTCACTGCCTCATTAGTGTTATTACCTGTCCTACTATTTCTTATACTTTGGTTACTGATAAAGAAATCATCTAAAAGATCAGAACAGTAGTGAGTCAATCGGGGACATCGTTACAATTTTGCTGACAACGAAGCGCACTTCTTTAATTTTGTCGTAATTTTAGTGGAAGTTCAATCCAAAAACCATGTGAAATGAAAAAGACCGGACTACTTGTAATTGCAGTTTTAATTCTTTTTTCCTGTAACCAGAACGCCAACCGGGCAGGCGCAGACAACCCGGAAAAGATAACAGACGAGATATCAGCCCCTGTTAAGGACGGAGTATTTATTCACATTACGGAAAGCTACAATGACCCTCATCGCGTTCTGATGCCTTTAAAGATGGCTGTACTGATGTCAACAGACAAAGATGTGATTGTGTATCTTGATATACACGCTGTTGAGATGCTGGTGAAAGGGGCCAAAGACATGACATATGCTGATTTTGAATCCTTTCAGACCTACATTGCACAGCTTACAGAAAAGAAGGTTGGAGTCTATGCCTGCCCCACATGTCTGAAAGTAGCAGGATACAGTCCTGAGGATCTGATGGAGGGTGTCCAGGTTGCACAGAAGGATAAATTCTTCAACTTCACTGAAGGTCGCATCCTGACCCTGGATTACTAGCAAGTCCCCTCACCCACCGAAGGCCCTGTATCAAAAAACACAGCAAACCAGCCAACTACCCGGGAGGCTGACAGCAATTCGTACATGAAAGAATTAGCCTATTTCGCTGGTCAGAAGTTCGAGAATGTTTCGCGCAAAGCGAATCCTCCCAAACCCGGAGAGTACGAGAACTGCCGGTTCCTGAACTGTGACCTGGAAGAATGTAATTTTTCCGACTTTGTTTTCACAGACTGTGAATTTATCGGATGTAATCTGAGTCTGATAAAACTGACGCAGACAACGTTTCGGGATGCGAAGTTTCAGAGCTGCAAGATGCTCGGGATTCATTTTGAAGAGTGCAACGATTTTGGACTGTCGTTCAGATTTGACAACTGCACCCTTGATCATTCTTCCTTCTATGGCACGAAAATCAACAAAACCATCTTCAGGGACTCGAGGTTGCTCGAGGTTGATTTCTCGGAAAGTGACCTTACAGATTCATCATTCCTCAATTGCGACCTGTCGGGCGCACTGTTTGAGAATACCAACCTGGAGAAGACTGATTTCCTGACTTCCTATGGTTATTCCCTTGATCCTGAAAGGAACAGGCTCAGGAAGACGAGATTTTCTTCAAACGGCCTGCCCGGGCTGTTGGGAAAATATGACATAATCATTGAATAATACTCAAGCGGCTAAAACCGGTATATAAAAACTTCAGAATCTAAAACATTTAAAATCAGCCGAAAATGAAAACGAAAATCAACATCACGAAGAGAGACCTGTTGTTCTTCTTTGGCGGGATTGCCTTCACGGCACTGCTCAGCCTGATCCTGAACTGGAAAGAGAACTCGAGGGATTTCAAAGAAGGGTTCAATGAAGGATACAATTCAACGCAGAAAGAGGAGATTAACAACTGATCATCCATCCGAAGGCATCCACTCACAGGCACTCGAAATGCAATATGCACTATCTTCACCCCTGAGATGAAGCCCTCATATACACTGCGGGAAGTACCCCGCTCAAGAATAGCAACATTTGACACTGCTGCGGTGGCGCTGGCGAAGCATCATGTAAGCGCAATGCTCGAGTTTGATGTGACAGAGAGCAGGAGAAAACTGCAGCAATTGAGAAGACAAGGCACCTTGATCTCCTTCAACGGCTGGTTAATCAGGGTGATCGGCAGTGTCCTGAATCAGCACAGGGAAGCCGCCGGGTTTCTCCTTTCAAAACGAAAACTCATAGTATTCGATGAAATAAATATTTCGATTATTGTCGAGAAAAAGGTCAACGGGAAGCCGGTTCCCATTCCCCTGTTGATTGAGCATGTAAACTCAAAGAGTGCCGCGGAGATCACTGCAGAAATTGATAAAGCAAAGGATCAGAGCATAACCGGTACTGATGTAGTCCTGAACCGCAAAACACATTATTACGAAAATCTGTATTATAATCTGCCAGGTTTCTTAAGGCGAATGATATGGAGGGTCATGCTGAAGAATCCACGGTTTGTTTTCAGGAATATGGGTAATGCAATCATTACGTCCGTAGGAATGATGGGTAAGATCAATGGCTGGTTTATCCAGCGGTCGATCCATCCGATCTCCTTTGGTGTCGGATCAATCCTGAAAAAGCCATATGTAGTTGATAATGAAATAAAGATCCGTGACATCCTGAATATGACCATACTGGTTGATCACGATGTGATGGACGGTGCCCCGATGGTCAGATTTCTCAATGAATTAACCAGGTCCATCGAAGCCGGGGACTTTACAGACCAGGTGACGCCGTAGCAATATAATCCTCCTGAAGCCACACTGAAATATGACCCTTAATTCCAAAATAACACCAAAATTCCTGGGGATTATTTTACTGTTGACCTGCCCCGGCCTGGATGCCCAGGAAAAGCCCGATAACTTCAGACTGATTGACGAGCTTGCCCTCCGGATCCCGGAATCACAAACAAAATCTACAGAGGAAATTTCCGGCTATATTACTTCGAATTTCAGCTCGCAGAGTGACAGGTCGCGGGCAATCTTTGTCTGGGTCGCAACCAGTATTCAATACGACGTTGACAACATGTTCGCCATAAATTTCTACCAGGGCGCGGATGAGATCATCAAAGATGCATTATCAAGGCGAAAAGGAGTTTGCCAGCATTTTGCAGAGCTTTACAGCGCAATTGCCAATCAGTCCGGGATTAAAACATATGTGGTCGCCGGTTATACGAAGCAAAACGGGTCGGTTGATTACCTGCCCCACGCCTGGTGTGCCAGCCAGATTGACTCCGGATGGTACCTGATTGATCCCACCTGGGGCTCGGGCTATATCAGCAAAGGTAAGTTCGTGAGAAACATCAATGACAACTATTTTAAAGCAAAGCCCGAAAAACTGATCAGCTCGCACATGCCCTTCGACCCGCTCTGGCAATTTCTGAATTACCCCGTGACCAGTCAGGAGTTTTATGAAGG
>CAZEYY010000154.1:0-1651 GCA_964516485.1 uncultured Rikenellaceae bacterium | reverse complement strand
GGTTCATTGATTACCGGAACAGGCAGTTTACGCCAAAGAAGCAGGAAAATGAGATCAGGGAGATGGTCAGCCAGGCAGAATGGTCGTTGGAAAACGCAAGGCTGAAACTGCAGGCAATTCAGAATCCCGATTCAAACACAGCAGCCTCGATTCTCCAGTTAAACCGTTCTATTGATGAGGCGATGATGAACCTGAATGAGCAGAGGATATTTGTCGACAAGTATTTCAAAACAGGAAAGTTGCTTCGTAAGTCACTGTTCTATAAATACACATGGATGGGAATTCCTTTGAACTGATGACCTTTCGCTTGCATTCGGTTCAATTCCTGTGAAGGGTTCTCAGGAATTTGCGGACCTGCCCTGGAAGGATGCCGCAAAGCGATGAAATTATTTCCTATATTCAGAAAAAAATGAAAACAAGAAAACCAGCAATCCTGATGTTACTAATTGCAATTATGACAGGATTTTACTCATGTGCCTCAATCCCAAAGGGCGCAACAGCTGTCACACCTTTCGACAAGGAGAAATACCTGGGCAAATGGTACGAGATTGCAAGGCTCGATTTCAGGTTTGAACGGAATCTGAACAACACCACCGCGCAGTATTCACTGAATGAAAACGGATCAATCAGGGTTGACAATCAGGGATACAATACAGTAAAGGAGGAATGGACCCGGGCCATCGGCAAGGCGAAGTTTGCAGGAGATGAGAACACTGCCATGCTCAAGGTATCATTTTTCGGCCCGTTTTACGCGGGATATAATGTCATAGCGCTTGATAATGAGTATAAGTATGCCCTGGTAGCCGGAGAGAACCTAAAATACCTGTGGATCCTCTCCCGCGAGACCACAATACCTGATGACATAAAGGAGAGTTATCTGAAGATCGCCGGGAAAATCGGGTATAATATCACTGATCTGCTGTGGATTGAACATGACATGAAGAAATAGAGTGCCGATCATGAAAAAGTTGTTCTTACTTATATTTCTGATTATACCGTTGATCCTTGCAGGACAGAAAACTAAGCTGGTCAAGGATGAAGCAAACAAGGAAGAATACTTTGTCCTGAAAAGCGACCCCTCAGTTATGCACGGAGAGTATAAGAAATTCAGCTCGAAGGGTAAACTTGAAATCCTTGGTTATTTCAAGGATGGAAGGGAGGACAGTACCTGGAGTTTCTATGATTCAGAAGGTGAACTTGAGCAGGTTTATGATGTGCAGAAAAAGGACGTAATATTTTTCAGGCTAAACGATAATGATAAATACAGGACTTACAGGATGATCACCGGCAGTGACACCACAAATGTAATCCTGGACCGTCCTCCTCTTTTCATTGGGGGCAATGGTTCCCTGGTACAGGAAGTAATTAAGAGAATCAGATATCCCGAAGAAGCCATTAACAGCGGAGCCAAAGGGAGGGTATACATATCGTTTGTGATTGACCTGGATGGCAACACCAGGGATTTCAGGGTGCTCAAACCTCTCGGATACGGATTTGACGAGGAGGTTATCAGAGTGCTTTCCCAACTGCCGCCCAATTGGTTGCCGGGAATATACCAGGGCCATCCTGTTGCTGTTGAGTACATTTATACCGCGACTTTCAATACCTCCTATATCGGGGCGGACAACAGGTGACCAGATCCTGATCATTC
>CAZEYY010000153.1:0-6669 GCA_964516485.1 uncultured Rikenellaceae bacterium | reverse complement strand
GCTTTGTCATTTTTCACGAACTGTTCAGTTGCTTCAAATTCCTGGGTGGATATTCTGAACACCTCAGCAACTGTATTTATTATATTCATTCTCTGCGGAGTATACTGTCCGCTTGCATTTATTAGTTCGAAAAGTCTTACAAGTACAACAACTTTCTGTACCTGGTTAAGAGTTTTATTAATCTTCTTGCAGATTGCAAAGATCTTAACGGAATCTTTTACAGAAGGGCCGGAAGGATCTTTTCCGGAAATTTTCGATGTTACCGGTCCTGCATGTTCATCAAAAAGTGCAAGGTATTCGCGGACTGATTCACTGGAAAGCTGTTTTGTGAGGAAATTGACAATATAGCTTCGTTCGTCGGCAGACATACCTCCGTCCTGCTTAATAATAAGCGCGAACAGTTCCATCAGGGCTCTAAGAATCTCTTCACTCATCTTTCGCTGTTTGCTTCAGGGCGAGATTAAAAACCGAATTTAGCAAAAATCTATTTCTTTTGTTTATCCCTGGATATAAAATTTCTCCCTATCCATCCGGGCACAATAAATGCTCCAATCAGGAGATATGGGTAATAACTTATGATTCTCCAGATTATTGCAACCGCAAGAGCCAGCCCTCCTGCGATAGCCGCCTCGGCAGGGATCAGGTCTGATATGTACCTGCTGAGTATCAGTTCGGCAAATCCGCTACCTCCGGGGGAAGGGCTGATTATCATCATTATCCATGTTGCAAGCTGTCTTGCAAAGATCAGAAGGTGATCGCCAACTGAGAAAAATGCAACAAGTATGGCATTCACAACCCAGTACCTCGAAGTCCAGGACAGAAATGTTGCTGTAAATGCTTTTATCCAGAATCCACGACCTTTTCTGCTTAGTTCATGGGAACTGTCAACAATATCATTTCCTGCTTTCAGTGCAGAGTCGTGCCACCTGTTAACAAGCGGCAGCGAAAAGAAACCGGTAATTAGTTTTTTTATTGCTTCCGGATTTACGAAAAGTCCATAGCCTACAAGGATTACCCACAGGAGGATCAGGCCGTATCCTATTGCGGTGAAGAGCATTAGCTGATTCAGAAAGGAAAGTCCCGTTCCTTGGAGAGAAGTGATAAAAAGGCCTTCACTACCGGTAAAAAGAAGGAGAACAGGCAGCATCAGAACAAAATATAGTTCATCAAGGAAGGATGTGGCCAGGACAACAGAAGTGCTCTTGCCTATGTTTACACCCTCCTTGTGAAGGAATACAACTGCCAGAGCTGTCCCGCCAACAGTTGAAGGTGTAATTGACGATGTGAATTCCCACAGCATAATGATCCTGAATGCCTGTTTCCAGGATATCTCCTTTCCCGTAAGGATTCTGATCCTGATTATGTAACCCAGGTCGCGGCCTGCCATGCAGAGCCATGCAATGAACAGCCAGAAAACTGCCTTCCAGGTAAAGGCCAGCCTGTTCATGACATCAGTGTTTATTTCACTGTAGATGAACCACCCGGTAATCAGCAATCCTATAATAACAGGTATTACAATTTTCCCGGGCTTAAGGTTTTTTACAAGATTATAATGATGGTCTTTTGTCATCCTTAAAGAACTCCTTGACGCCTCTTTATTGTGACCATTCACTTGGTTCCCTGTCCCAGCGGTGTTTCGCAAGTTCAGTCATAAGTGACTTGCTTAACGGGCCGGCATTGCTCGCGGAAAGATTTGATTTGACATGATGCGGTTTTCTCATTCCCGGAATTATTGTGCTAATAGTTTTTTCTCCAAGAATGAACCTCAGTGCCATTTCAGGCATTGTCATACCTTCTGGGATAAGAGGTTTAAGGGCCTCGGCATGTTCTACACTGGGAATTAGGTTTTCAGGTACGAAGTAGGTATTTCTCCAGTCTCCTTCAGGCCATCTGCTATCCTTTCTGAGAGTACCTGTCAGTGTTCCTTCATCAAAAGGTACTCTTGCAATAACACCTACATTCATTTCAATGCAGGCCGGGAAAAGTTCGTCCTTCGGATTCTGATCGAAAATATTATATATAACCTGCACAGTATCAATAAGTCCGCTTTTTACAGCTTTTACTCCGTTCCATGGCTCCCACCTGTTCATGCTTATACCGATTGCCCTGAAGAGCCCCTGCTGTTTCAGGTCAAGCATTTTTTTCATAACTCTTTCATCCTTGAGCCAGCTGTCTTCCCATGTATGAAACTGCATGAGGTCAAAGGAATCAAGTCCGGCATTTTTAAGGCTCATCTCAACATACTTCTCAATATGATCGGGAGGAAAGCAATCATCAGCACTAAACTCCCTTCTGCTTGGCCACTGAAAATTCTTCGGTGGCATTTTGGTGGCAGTAAATATCTTTTTGTCTCTGTTTGACCTGACTAGTTCTCCGAGAAGTCCTTCACTTTTGCCTTTACCATACCCCCAGGCAGTATCGAAGAAATTGCAGCCAAGGTCAACAGCCAGCTGAAGTGATTCCATCGATTCCCTGTCGTCGGAACCTGACCATCCCGCCATGCCCCACATACCGTATCCTATCTCACTGATTTCCCAGTTCGTTCTTCCAAGTTTCCTGTATTTCATCATAATATAATTTTGATTTTAATTGTATGATGGAACCCACATGTATGGATATTATTTTTATACGTGTTTGTGTATGAAATACATGTGGGTTTCATAACATGAAAATTTATGAGTTTACTAAGGTAAATTGTTTTTGTTTAGACACAAAGATTTTGTAAAACAAACTGGTATTAAAACGTTTTTCTGAAAGAGAATCAGGATAACTTAGTTGTAAATTATTAAGTGTAAAGAATACATTTAATAATCATTTTTCATTTAATCTTCCATCTCAGTCTGATGAACGTAATTATTTGATTAATATATAATTATTTGCTAATTTTATATCTGGACCATTTATGATATATATTAATAACAAAATCAGCCTTCTCCGGTGGATAATTATCTTTTCCGGATTATTTATACTTATGCAAGGATGCATCAAGGAGGAGTTTTCTTCTTCAGAGCTCGATGCTTCACTGGATCTGGAATCAGGCCTGGCAATCCCAATAGGCTTCTCTCACCTTAGTCTTGAAGATTATCTTTCCGACAGCCTGCCTATGAAGGAATTGATTATCGATGCTGACGGTTTCATGAGGATTTTTTATTCTTCCACTGTTGATTCAGGAATTTTCGGAGACCTTCTGACAGTAGAGGATGTATCTGCCGGGAATGAAATTATTAACAAAACCGGATCATCCATTCTGCTTACTTTACCCGGCTCTTCACTTATTATTTCTGATTCAGTTGAGATTCCGGTAACAAGCACACAGTCAGATGCAAGAATTGACAGCATCAGGCTTCTTGAAGGTCTCGCAGATTTGAATGTTACTTCACAGAATTTATCAGGGAGCATAACTTTCAGCATACCGGGACTTAAGAATGGAGGAGTTCCTTTTTCAGTTAGCAGGAATCTGGCAAATCCTGATTTCTCAATTGATTTGTCAGAATATACTCTTATTCCGGGTCATGATGCATCAGGAGGGAATAATCTTAAGATACTTATTACTATTTATGTACAGAACCCATCTGGTCCGATAGATCCGGGCTCACCAGTTATAAGTCTGCAAACCGGGCTGACAGGATTGAATTACAGTACAATATATGGCAATTTCACAGGATATTCAATCGATCTGCAGTCAGAGAGCATAGCAACACCGTTTTTCAGAAATCTTTCCGGCGGCAGTATTGTATTTACTCACCCTGAAATCAGGCTGTATTTTGAAAACTCAGCAGGGGTGCCTCTGGGAATTTGGTTCAGAGGTATAAATGCAATCCGCGAAGGCGTTGTTTATTCCCTTACAGGCCCCGGAGTACCCACAGAATCAGAACACAGGATAATTGCTTACCCGACATTAATTCAGGAGGGTAATGTTGTGACAGACATCATAATACTGAATGATGGTAATACAAATCTTCCCGGTTTAATTGCCTCGAATCCGGATTCTGTTATTATTGAGGCTTCATCTGAAGTTGAAGATATGGGGCCTGCATTTACAGGTTTCATAAGAAGTGATTCACACTATAAGTTAAGTGCCGAGGTTGAACTGCCTCTTTGGGGTAAGGCGGATATTATAATTCTTGCTGATACACTTGATTTTGATTATCTCAGCTCAGCCATTCCGGCTCCTGAGGAAATTGAAAGACTTATCGTCAGGACAAGCATTACGAATTCATTCCCGGTTGAAGCGGTGCCACAGATCTATCTGCTTGATGAGAACAGAGTTTTGATTGATTCCCTTTTCACCGGCAAAGAGAGAATTGAAGGTGCAGGTGACAGGAACGGAGATGGCAGGGCAGACCCACAAAAACAGGATCCCATAGATATTGATCTCCCTGATACAAGGATAGACAACCTTTACGATGCAAGGTACATTATTATAAAAGCCAGATTGCTGACCACTGCTTATCCTTCAGAAGATGTAAAATTATATTCCACATATTTTCTCGATTGCAACATTGGTTTAATTGCTCAGCTTAAAGTCAGAACCGGCAAATGAAGCAGCCAGATATAAGTAATTATTACAGAATGAATTGCAGAATGAGCCGGGTGTCTGTTGCTGTATTTATTGCCATGACATTCATTTTAGTGCAGCTTCAGGGACAGAACAATACTTTATACCTTATGCACAGCATTCCCCAGGCTAACCAGCTGAATCCGGCAATAAGACAAAAGTGCAAAATGTATCTGGCTCTACCGCTTATCTCCTCGGTACGGCTTAATCTCAGGAATACTTCCTTTGGTTTTCATGATGTTATACACACCGGCACCGGTCCACAGTCATCCACTTACTATCTTGATATTGATAACCTGCAGAGAAGGTTGAAAAAGATGAATTACACACTGCTGAATACAGATATTGATCTGATCGGGCTTGGGTTATCAATTAAGGACTGGTACTTTACTTTTGGTATCTCGAACCATGTTTCTATGCAATTATCATATCCTGATGATATTGTTTCCCTTAAGGACGGCAACTGGGATACCGGCAGCGGAGATCTGCTTGAAATTAAGGTAAACAGGATCGGGGCAAATGCAACAGTATGGAATTCAATAGGAATAAGTGCATCAAGGGATTTATTTGAAGGATTAAGGGCAGGGGCAAGGATCAGATATATTAATGGAATGGCAAACCTGAATACAAGGAGGTCAAAAATAGAAATTAATACCACTTCAGATCCGATTACACTTGAAGCCCTTGTAAACTACAGGATTAACAGTTCAATTCCTGTTAATCTTGGATATTCTGCAAACGGTCTTGTAAGCAGTCTTGATTTTTCACCGGCAACAAATAATCTTTTAGGCAATTATATTTTTAACGGTAACAGGGGGCTTAGCCTCGATGGTGGAATTGTTTATGATTATGATGAAGAAACCCAATTTACGGCAAGCTTTACCGATCTTGGATTTATTTTATGGAGAAAGAATGTGCATAATTTCAAGGGTGAAGGAGAATTTGTATTTCAGGGTATTGACCTTGACGCATATTTCGATGATCCCAACCAGGGTGACCTGATTCAGGCTCTTCAGGATTCTGTGCTCAATTCTTTTCATGCATCGGCATCCTCAAAAGGATATATTACAATGCTTCCTCTGAATTTTTATGGCGGAATCACAAGGGAGCTAGTCCCGGATCTGAAAGCAGGAGCAATGACATGGATTGAAGTTAACGGGAAACATATAAGGCCATCTCTTACATTGTCGCTAAATGCCAGCCCCTTTAAGGCATTCGCGGCAAGTCTGAGTTACACAATCATGAATTACAAATTGAACCAGCTTGGCGCCGGACTTGCATTCGGGAACCGGGGAGCCCAGTTCTACATCCTTGCAGACAATATCCCTGTCAGGTTCACCCGGGATGTCTCTTCCGGCTTAATATGGCCATACAATGCCCGTATGCTCAGCCTCAGATTTGGACTTAATATATTCTTCGGATGCAGGGAAGAAGAAAGAAGCAGTGCGAAAAGAAAATTTCGGGGATCAGACAATACTGATTACTGCCCGGCGTACTGGTAGAAAAAGTTGACAAGGGCAGGATATTTGTGTAACTTGCTGGTTGTTAATACCTCGACTATGGAAAAACCGCATAGAGCTTTGTATTTGATTCCAAGGATACTTGTGATCCTTGCGATTCTTTTTGTCAGCCTGTTTGCCTTAGACTCATTTTCTCCTGAGAGAACATTCTTTCAGAATCTGGGGGCTTTTATGATCCATCTCATACCTTCATTCCTTCTTATTATTGTTCTTATTATTGCATGGAAGTGGGAAATGACAGGTGGTATTATTCTAACAATTCTTGGTCTTTTCTTCAGTGTATTTCTGTTTGTTAAAAACATCAGTATCAATCATTCGGTGCTTACCAGTCTTTTAATTGTGCTCTTTTTAAGTTTGCCTTTTGTTATATCCGGGATATTGTTTATTATTCATTCAAATAAGAAAAAAAATTCCGGTTATGCTAAATAGGGCTTGTAAATGAACAGCTTATAAACTAATATGAGTCAGGCAGAGACAAAACAGAAACCCTCTGATTCAGAAGTGTTATAAGAACTTCCATAAACCGGAGGGCTGTTGTGGAGATTAGGAGAATCGAACTCCTGACCTTTTGACTGCCAGTCAAACGCTCTA
>CAZEYY010000152.1:0-6833 GCA_964516485.1 uncultured Rikenellaceae bacterium | reverse complement strand
CCCCTGATTATGAGTGAGGTAAAACCCTAAAAACCAGATTGTTATACTTTATATAGAGCTTCATTTTCTTTCACTTACGATTTTTACTCTGTACTGGTCTGTACTGATTTTTACTAAAACTGGCGGAATACCTGGCGGATTTTACCGACCTCAAAACCTTTAAAGAATTGGATCATTTATTCCAAATGTAACATCAGGATTAAGCCCGACCAGATAGTGTTCTGTAATTATAACATTGCTGTGTTCCAGCATTGAGCGGATTTGCTTAATATTATTCCTATTCAAAGTGTTGGAATAGCAATCCCGTGCACATCCTAATTTCAGTGGCTGAGACAGGCCGAGTTTATTTCTGATCTCTTTCAATTTCTGATTTATCTTTTACCTGATCTTGTGGTTTCTGTTCTTAAAGTAAGTTTCATCATAACCTTCAAATTCAATGCAAACTCGTCGTCCAGGGTGAAACCGCCATCTCCTATAAGAAAACCCGGCGGTGCTCCCCATGATGATTGCCGCTACGATACTGTCTTCGTGTATCACAACAGTGGCCCCTCTTTCTAAGGCGTCAAGGCGTTCCAAGGATAGCTAAGGGTCTCATTCATATGCAAAACACTTCAAAAACATACCAACAAAAATAGATCTAATTTTAAATAACCAGGAGCATTCATTTATTTTATAAATTTTGATATATTCATATAATCAAAATTTAAAAGTGCAGACCAGTTATATAAAATCATAAAAAAGAAGAAATGAATACTTCAAAAGCTTATAGTCTGATTTTAATTATTATATGCATTTTGGTTTCAGCATGTAAAAAAGATAATCCAGGTAATACGACCGAAGACAAGAATGATTTGAATTGGGAAACAATGTCCCCTTTTCCTGGATATGTAAGAAAAAATGCTGCAGGCTTCTGGATCGGAGATAATTTTTATACCGGTTTTGGTCTGGGATATCTTGATGACACTTTCTCGCATATGGCCAATCTTAATGACTTTTATGAATATAATTCACTAACAAAAATCTGGACAAAAAAAGCTGATTTCCCGGGAAGCGGGAGATATAGCGTCGCATCTTTCAGTATAGGTAATAAGGGTTATATAGGATTTGGTATGAGTCTGGATGGCAGCAATCAAACTGTTTACAAAGATATATGGGAGTATGATCCGGCAACAGATACCTGGAGCAATGAAGGCACATATGATCAGATTGAAAATGGCGAAACTATATATTCAAACTCCTTTGAAATAAAAGGGAAAGCCTATATAACGCTGGGCTACAATCTCTGGGTCTTTGATCCCTCAGACAAATCCCTGGCAAAAATTGGGCCGGTAGCTGAATATATGAATCTCACAACAGGCTTTGAAATAAATGATAAGTTATATATTGGAACAGGGGGCACACCTAACTATTCAATGACATTCTATGAATTTGATCCTGAGACCAGTCTCTGGACAAAAAAGGCAGATTTTCCTGGTCAGCTAAGAAGATTTGCATCGGGCTTTGCCTTGAAAGGGAAAGGATATATATTATGTGGTGAAGGGACAAAGCAGATCGCACCAAACTCTTTTAAATTTGTGGGACTTAAAGACGTATGGCAATATGATCCTGTTTCAAATGTCTGGACTAAGTTCAAGGATTACCCCGGACTGGCTTATATCGGCCAGGTGGGTTCTAATTCAGATACTAAAGGATGCGTTGGTACCGGAGAAGCAGGGTCTCCAACTGTTTACTATTCGCGAGAATTCTGGTTAGTCAGGTAGCCAGGTGTTCGGATTGCCCTTTAAGTTACATTGCACAGATCCCAGGTCATAGGCATACAAAATAAATCGCAAGCTTCACGATGGGTGTAGATGTCGTCTAGCTTGGCCACTTTTATCCGGTCAATTTAGATTAAGTCTACATAACATAATAAAAGGCATTTAGCACTTCCCCTACCCAGCAGCTCTTTTGGGGTAGAGTCAACTCGTATCATTATGGATTTTGATCAAAAAATCTCAAAACCTGGCGAAAACCTTGCGCGTTGGAAGAAGTGTGAGTGTGAGAGTGAGAGCGAGAAAAAAGAGTGAGTTCGCTCGCTCTCGCTCACGCTCTCACTCTTTTTTATGTGGGCCCAGCTGGGATCGAACCAGCGACCCCCTGATTATGAGTCAGGTGCTGCTAACCATCTGAGCTATGGGCCCGAAAACGGACTGCAAACTTAAATAATTATCGCAAATTATACAAGAGCTGAGAAAAAGAATAAATAAACCCGGTTAATTCTTTTCTATTATTTTCAGCAAAAGCTTTATTACATTGCCCACATTCCTGTTGAATACGGCAATCACTTCTTCCCACGATACCGGAGCCTCATCTTCCTTCCAGCAGTCATAATCAGTGCTCATCGCTATAACAGCATAGGGGATTCCAAGCTCATTGGCAAGTATTGCCTCCGGTGCAACAGACATGTTAATTATATCTGCTCCCCACATCCTGAACATCTTCGATTCGGCACGGGTTGAAAACCGGGGACCTTCGATTGTTATCACAGTGCCATCCCTGTGTACTTTTAATCCGAGACTGTCAGCTGATTCAATTATCAGTTTTCTGAGCCTGCCATTAAAAGGATCGGCCATTGGTGTGTGCTTCATTTTTCCGGCTTCAAACTCTGTGAAAAATGATACATCCCTGCGTCGGGTAAAGTCGATAAACTGATCAGGAACCACCAGGTCGCCACGCCCTATTTCCTCCCTGAGGCTTCCGCAGGCAGTTGTTGCAATAATATGTGTGCAGCCGGCCTGCAAGAGTGCATTGATATTTGCACGGTTATTTACCTGTGACGGGGGTATTGTATGCTGCCGGCCGTGCCTCGAGAGCAGTACTATGCTTTTATCCCCGATCTTCCCTGAAACAAGGCTTGATGAGGGATCCCCGTAAGGAGTGGTATAAAATGTCTCTTCTGCGTCTTTCAGGAGGTCAGGATTTTCAAGGCCTGATCCGCCAATAATCCCGGTTTTTGTCATTATTGTTTTCTGAGGTACGACATAAGAACACCGGCTGCCTCATCCAGGTCATGACCGAAAGTGAGAATACCGGCCCTGTCGCCTGCCATTATTATAATTCTCTTTTCAATTACATCCGAATCTTCAAACAGCCTGAAAATATCCTTTGCCAGTCCTGTTGTTCCGTAATCCATTGAAGGATTAGTCGTCGGCACCTTATGTATCAGCTCATTCCACAGTTCTATTGAATGAACGTGAATAACGGCATTGGCTCCCGGATCAGCCAGGTATATTGCAGCATGCGTCAGTGATTCGGATGAAGCTTTCAGCGGACCAAGACACTGAACAGCATTGTCATCAATGTTGAAAGAGCTGACCTTTACATAATGACCAGGTTCAAGCTCAGGCATCTCCCCTGTGGCTGAGCCGGTTATAATGAACTGGTTGGTTCCTGTAATCCTGATGCTTACATTACCAAAGGCCACCCCGTTTTCATAAGCGCCGATAAGATCCATGTTATAGAGTATATCGCGCCAGTTGTTTATTATTTCATATTGTTCATCAGAGATCACCGGGCCTGACTGGTTCCAGTGGCAATTGAATTTTACAAAACCCTGCATACTCATTATTTTATTTTGTCTGGAAACATTGTTTTTATACTTTCTTCATCAGCCCTGCAAATGCCCTTCTCGGTAATTATTCCGGAGATAAGCCGTGCAGGTGTAACATCAAAGGCATAATTGGCAGCATGTGAATTTTCAGGGCACAGTCTGACCTCTTCTATCTTTCCGTGGAGAAGGCCTTCAATCTTAAGAACTTCCGCAGGATCCCTCTCTTCAATGACAATTTCACTCACACCATCTTTTATCGAGAAATCGATTGACGTTGAAGGTACTGCAGAATAAAAGGGTATATTGTTATCATAAGCTGCCAGGGCTTTAAGGTAGGTTCCTGTTTTATTTGCGCTGTCACCCGTTACAGTAGTTCTGTCACTTCCCACTATTACGATATCAACCTTTCCATGCTGCATCAGGTGGCCCCCTGCATTATCGGGAATTACCGTATGTGGTACTCCATGCTGACCCAGTTCCCATGCAGTAAGCCTGGCTCCCTGGTTCCTTGGCCTCGTTTCATCAACCCAGACATGAATTTTTATTCCGCTGTCATGGGCAAGGTACATTGGGGCAGTTGCTGTTCCATAATCGATACAGGCAAGCCATCCGGCATTACAGTGAGTAAGTATGTTAACCGTATCTCCGTTCTTTCTTTTGCTTATCTCCTCAATGAGGGGGAGGCCATGAATACCTATCTGCCTGCAGTTTTCCCTTTCAAGCTCGCAGATATTCAATGCTGTTCTGAGAGTTGCGGAAGAAAGCTCATCGATGTTCATTCTGTCATTAAGTTCTGACAGCACCTTATTTACTGCCCATGACAGGTTTACTGCTGTGGGCCTGCATGAAACAAGATATTTTGCAGCATTCTGAATGTGAGTAAGCGGATTTGTATTTGATGTAATTTCAAGAGTTGACAGGTAGATCCCGAATGCTGCTGTCGCACCAATAAGAGGGGCTCCTCTTACAGTCATTACGTCAATTGCCGCATAGACATCTTCTACAGTATGCAGGTCCTTTATCTCAAAGAAGAAGGGAAGTTTTTGCTGATCAATCACTTTCAATACCGAATGATCGGATTCATCCAGCCAGATGGTCTGATAATGCTGATTTCCAATCTTCATAGTTCTTAATTTTCAGATAAAGTTAAACAGCATCAAATTTACTAATTATTGACAATATACTTTTCCTGATTTATGCTCATAAAAGACAGGGACAAATCAGAATTTGTATTATTATCTTCATTTTGCGGCTTTCGAATTATCGACCGGTTCATTCGAAATTTTTGTTCTGCGGAATTTTTATATTATCTTTGTTTTTTGTGCCCGGGGAATTAAATGAAGTTTGTTATATGATTAACAGAGAGGAATATAGGAGGAGGGTGATCCTAACTGCAGGTCAGATTTTCAGCAGGTATGGTTTCCGTAAAACAACCATGGATGAGATAGCCAAAGCTCTCAAAATGGGAAAAAGTTCTATATATTATTACTTTGAGAGCAAGGAGGAAATATTTGAAGCTGTGGTGCTTTATGAAGCCAATATCCTTAGAAATGAGCTTACTACAGCCATCAAGTCGGTAGAATCACCAATAGAAAAGATGCGCAAGTATGTTTTTGTAAGGATGAGGTCATTCGAAAAACTGTCAAATTACTATAATGCAATATTTGACAAGAACCTCGATCATTTTGATTTTATCGAGACTATAAGAGAGAAGTATGATCGTGAGGAGCTGGCCATTTTAAGGCTCATCCTGTACCATGGATCAAGAATGAATGTCTTTTCAATAGACAACAGTGAATATACTGCGCTTGCAATACAGACAACGCTTAAAGGTCTTGAAGTACCGCTTTTCTGGAAGAAGCGGGAAGTGAATATCGACAAAAGGCTTAATGCAATACTTGATGTATTGTTCAAAGGGATTCTTAAAAAGTAGATCTTACCTTTTTATTACAGCTCTTTTTCTGACTGTGAAAGTCTTGTAGAGACCCCAGAGGCCGGCTACTATAAAAGGAATACTCAGCCACTGTCCCATATTTATTTTCATTGTTGCCTCAAATGCAACCTGGTCCTCCTTGAGGAATTCAATGAAAAATCGTGAGGTGAAGACAAGCACCAGGAAGAGGCTGAAAAGAAGACCCTGGAGATGTTCTCCTTTTTTAACCCAGTATAGCTTGTAGAGCAGGACAAAAATGGCAAGGTAGGCAAGTGCTTCATAGATCTGTGTAGGATGTTTAGGGGCTACTTCATGGTTTCTGAGGAAAACAAAACCCCAGGGCACGGTAGTCTCCACTCCGTAAATCTCGGAATTCATAAGGTTACCCATTCTGATGAAAAATCCTGCAAGTGCAACAGTAATTACAATCCTGTCCATAACCCATAAATAATCCTTTCGTTCTTTCCTGGCGAAATACCATATAGCCAGAAGAATTCCGATTCCTGCTCCGTGGCTTGCGAGTCCTCCATGCCATATCATAAGGATCTCAAGGGGATTTTTAAGATAATATGAAGGCTCATAGAACAGGCAATGGCCGAGACGTGCTCCCACTATTGTTCCCACCGCCATGTAAATTGTCAGCCGGTCAAGAACATCTTCTCCAAGCTTTTCATTCTTAAACATCTTATTCATAATAATATAACCGAAGAAGAATGAAGATGCAAACAGGAGGCCATACCATCTTACTGCGAAGCTTCCGATGCGGAATATTTCAGGATTGACATCCCAGGGTACTATCTGAAAAAGCATGTAAGTAAAATTTATATCGGACTCAAAGGTAGGAAATTATTGAATAGTAAAAATAATAATGTATCAGCTACCTCCCTGTACTGATAATGCTTACCTGAGTGAAAACAAGAATCATTTTACCTGAATCAGTTCTTAAAAATTATGGTATGTTTGTAAGCTGTATAAAGCTTACTGAATTGAGGAGGAAACTGATCAATATAGGATTTCATTTAAGCATACTGGTATTTTTGTTTATTTATTCCTGTGCTAAAATTGGTTCACCTTCAGGCGGGCCAAGAGACCGTGAACCTCCGGTTGTTGTGAAAACAATCCCTGCAGCAGGCGCAACAGGTTATTCAGGCTATAAGGTTGAGATTACATTTGATGAATATGTAGCTCTTGATAATATAAATGACAACCTGATAATATCTCCGCCTTCGAAGAAAAAGCCGAAAACATGGATCAGGGGAAAGACTGTTGTAACCGAATTCGAAGATGATTTTGCTGACAGTACAACGTATC
>CAZEYY010000151.1:0-6949 GCA_964516485.1 uncultured Rikenellaceae bacterium | reverse complement strand
TTATTCTTGAAAATAATAATATGTCACCCAAATATGAATGGCTTATTGATGAAATATCTGACAGCAGCAAGTATCACATAGTTGTTACTCATGTTCCGCCTTTTTCAGGTGAGATGGAGGGGATACATAATCTGGCATTCCGTCAGATTGTGAACCCTGAAAATACAATTCTCTGCCTGCATGGACATGTAAGTTATTTCGATGACAGCTATTATAATGGTATTCACACAGTCATCACCAATAAGATTTTTAACAGGGAATATTCAATTATATCTCTTGTTGGTGACAAATCATTTGTAAAACGCGTAAATTTTTAATCCGATGTCAGACAAAGTATTACTTACAGTGTTGTTTAGCACTATGATTTTTTCTTCGCTTTCCGGCAATGATACCGATTCAACTGTCATCTCCAGGGATAATTTATATTTTAAAACTCAATTTGCAGGGAATATCGGATTACTATCTGTCGGAATCGGCAAAGAGTATTTGGACGGCAAGTTATCAGTTGATCTGAATTATGGATATTTGCCTGCATGCATTAATGGAACGAGTGTAAGTACTTTTGCTATAAAGCCGGCATTTCGTATAAAGGATTTTTCAATTTCGGGGATACAGACATCATTATCCGCAGGAATATGTTTTACTTATTCTGCCACAAGAAATACACATCTCAAATATCCTGATTATTTCCCGGATGATTATTATCTGGGAAATGCCGTGCATGCAAATCCATTCTTACGAATCAGCTTATTTCATTTCCCTTCCGGCGACAATTCAAAGAGGCTATCACTATTCAGTGAACTGGGAACAATGGAATACCAGATATGGTATGCGTTGAAAAACAAAGAAGTCTCTTTTTCTGAGATCTGTAATCTTTGTTTTGGATTGACTTACAGGTTAAAATAAACGGGAAATATATGGCTGCCAAAGAAAAAGGGCGCCGGAAATAAAAACAGGGATAAATATCTGAAGTGTCTTGGATTCTTTGTGTTAAGATTTGAAAACAGAATTGTATTTCAGCATCCTGACTATTTGAAAAGTGAAATTCAAAAGCACTTAAGCTGAAAATTTGGGCAAAAGTGACAGATGAATCAACCACCCCGGCCGGGAAACAAACTATTTATAATATTAATAATAAAGAAGCCCGGCCACCCCTCCTTCAAAAGGAGGGGAAAATGTAATCTGACAATCTTGCCATAGGGCACCCTTTGGTTGACGGCTAAGGGGCATGCCCTCCTCCTCAAGCCTCAGGTTTGCTAACCTGAGGTTCCTGAAAAGAGGAAGGCACCCCTCTTTTTAATTAGTTATCAACAACTTACTCCTTTTGCAGAGCGAGGGCAAACCGGAAAAGGTGCGAACCGCTCCTGTTTTTTGGAGCGGGAAATGGCATGGTGCAACTGGCGAAAAACAGAAGCGGTTGTCTTTTCCGGACTCTTTTTCTTTGGTTACTTTCTTTTGGAGGAGCAAAAGAAAGTGACAATAAACTAAAAAAGAAAGGGTGCCCCTTTTGAGACACCCCCTTTTGTTTTATTATCAGCCCAGCCTGAAATTATCAGCATTTCTGGCTAGGCCTCAAAATATTATTTGTTTTGTACATAAAAGCAGACAGGTTAGTTGGCTGCTGTTTCAAGCATTTCCTTTATTACAAGTTCATTTTGAACAGAGGGCTTTTTATGTCTCTTCACAAGCTTATCGAAGATGACATAAAGTACCGGCACAATTATATATGAAAGGATCATAGAACTTGCCAGACCACCAATCAGCACCCAGCCAAGGCCATTCTTCCATTCGGCGCCGGCACCTGTACCTAATGCAATCGGTAACATACCCACAATAAGTGCCAGGTTAGTCATAAGGATTGGCCTGAAGCGCACTGCAGTAGCTTCAATGATGGCATCAATGGCTTTTTTCCCTTTTTCCTGGGCATTGTTGGCAAAGTCAACAACAAGTATGGCATTCTTTGCCACAAGACCCATAAGCATTATAATACCCATTATAGCGAATATACTTAAGGACTTTCCTGACAATGCGAGTGCCAGTAATGCTCCTATTATGGAAAGCGGCAGCGAAAGCATAACTACCATCGGGTATACATAACTGTCGTACAATGCAACCATTGTAAGATACATGAGAATAATAGATGCCAGAAAAGCTATTCCCAGGCTTGAGAATGAATCGCTTTGGCTCTCCATTGTTCCACCAAAGACAATATCAACATCAGCAGGTTTATCGTTTTTCGCAATCCTGGCTTTAATTTCTTCTCCTACGGTACCGATCGTTTTACCTACCATATTACCTGTAATCATAACCGAAGGCATCTTATTATAACGTATGAGTGTAGAAGGACTTTCTCCCTCTGATATATCAGCCACCTGTGAAAGTTTTACAAGCTGTCCGGAATGATTCATAAACGATATATTTTCAACATCTGTTTTACTTTTCCTGTCAAATTCGTCCAGAGAAATAAATATATCATACTCGTTGCTGCCATCACGGTATTTGAGATCGCGGTTTCCCTCGTACAGAATGTACATCTGCGAGCCTATCTCTCCAATTGTAAGCCCCATTTTTGCCAGTTTTTCACGGTCGAACTTTACAACTATCTCTTTATTTCCGGCTTCAATCGACGATTCTATGTCAACGGTACCTTCAATATCGCGTAATTCATTGACCACAAACTGGCTGTATTTTTTAGCTTTTTCAAAATCATTACTCTGTACATAAATCATAAGAGGTGATGATGTAGTACCCATCATGCTGACTTCCTGCACTTTAAATTTAGGTCCTGCAAAAGCGGACCCGAGATCATTCTGAAGTTGTTTTGCGAATAATTTGGAACTGAGTTTTCTCTGATCCTTAGGAACAAGTTTTAAATTAAACTCTGCGGAATAAGGCGTTTCCATAAACGACATAGTACCACCTCTTGTACCCACCTTGGTATACACGGTGGTAATTTCCGGATACTTAAGCATCATCTTTTCAACAGCAAGGCACATACCGCTGGTCTGCTCAAGTGTGGAAGTCCTGTCCAGTTCCATAGACATAATAAATTCTCCACGGTCACCTGTATCCATAAAATCAGTCTGGATAAAACCTGTTCCTACAAGTAAAAATGAACTGATTAATAATACAGTAGCTACTGCAATTGTGGCAAATTTATGCTTAAGCGCCCATTTTGTTAAATAAATTATAGCTGACTTTAACCATGTAATGATGCTTTCGAAAGCAAGGAGAAAGCGGTCAAATGGTTTTTTCCTGTCAAATTTTTTCAGCTTATCGAAACGTGATGTGAGAAGCGGAACCAGTGTAAACGATACCAAAAGACTTAACAGAATTGACATTACAATGACCAATGAAAAAGAACGCAATACCTGTCCGGTCATACCTGGAATAAGACCAATAGGAAGAAATACAGCTACCAGTACTATAGTAATAGAGGCAACTGTAATTCCAATTTCGTTAGTTGCATCAAGTGTGGCCTGCCATCTGGTCTTACCCATTTCGAGGTGACGATGAATGTTTTCAAGTACAACAATGGCATCATCCACTATAACACCGACCACAATTGACATGGCAAGTAATGTCAGCAGATTCAGGGAAAAACCAAACATCCAGAAAAATGTGAATGTCGAAATAATTGACGTAGGTATTGATATGAAGACAAATATCAGGTTCCTGAATGTATGCAGGAACAGTAACATTGTTATGGATACAAGAATAATTGCAAAAACCAGGTCCATCATAACTCCATTTACTGCATCTTCAGTGAACTCAGAAACATCGCTTGAAATTGTAAATTTAAGACCCTGTTGTGAATACTCTTTTTCAAAATCAGCAAGTTCAGTTCTGACTGCTTTACTAATTTCCACAGCATTACCATCAGTTTGTTTCTGAATAGTAAGACCAATAGCCGGTTGTCCATTAATACGGGCCAGTTTCGATGATTCCCTGGTACCATCAACAACTGTAGCCACATCGCTTATTTTTATATCAGAACCGTCACGTGTTGTACCTATTATCAAATTCCTTATCTGGTCAAGGTTTTCAAACTTACCTGACAGCCTGACAATGTATTTTGTGTCATCATTCTTAATCTTACCTGTAGGAAAATCCACATTGGCAGCCTGTATGATCTGTTTTACCTGAAGCAATGAGATTCCATATTGCTCAAGTTTCTGGGCATTAGCCTTAATCTCGATTTCACGTTCATTACCACCAAGAATTTCTACCTGGGCAGCACCCTTTATCTGTGAAAGTCTTGTCTTGATTTCCCTGTCAACTATTTCGTAAAACTCAGTTTCCGGTAAATTTGCGTTTGCAGCAATACTCATAACAGGAAACATGTTCATATCGAACTTTATAAACTGCGGGTCTTTGCTGTTCTCAGGAAGCTTGCTGTCTTTTATCATGTTCACCTTACGTTCGGCTTCCTGTAATGCTACATCGGCATCAATACCATCTTTGTACTGAATCATCACTGCCGACATACTTTCCGCCGAATAGGCGGTAATCTTATCTATTCCCTCCAGAGACGATACTGCTTCTTCTATATGCTTTGTTACAGAACTTTCCACTTCCGAAGGTGCTGCTCCCGGATAAATAGTCATTACGACGTTTATCGGGAGATCCATACTAGGCGATAATTCCTTATTCAGAAGAGTGTAGCTGAATATACCACCCAGCGCAAGCAGGACAAATATTACAACTGGTATAGTTGTTCGTTTTAGAGATATTTCTGTTATTTTCATTTTTTACAACTTCTTATTTTACCTGGTTAAAAACCCGGCACAATCGTGCCACTTACTGACAGACACAACTACTAATTTTAAAAATTCCGGCACTTGTATCCTTTTTATTTCTTATTGAATGATTTTAATATCATCACCATCTTTCAGATTAAGCTGACCGCTTACAATAACCTGTTCTCCTTCTGACAAGCCGTTCAATACTTCCACCTGTTCATTGTTACTCTGACCGACAATAAGTGTGCGTCTTACTGCTTTTCCGTTACTGGCCACATATACAACAGGGCGTTCCATACTTTCAATAATGGCTATCTTATCTATAATAAGCCTTTCCTCATTCGTTACCGGGAGTTCAACCTCAGCATATAAACCACTCTTCAGGTGTGATTTCATATCATTATCGAGCGTGATTTCAACATTGAATTTCAAAACGGCATCAGCTTTTTCAGCAATTGCAGAGATTTTTCCTGTAAATTTTTTATCGGGAAAAACAGACAAACTAACAACAACAGTCTGTCCAACCTTGATTTTATACACTGCATTTTCAGGCACTTTTATATTAAGTTTTAACCTGTTGTTGTTTACAATTTCGCAAACAGGTGATCCTCCGCCAAGTAACTGGCCTTCAGTAATAAAATCATTATTGATATAACCCGAAATCGGAGCTTTGATGCTTGTGTTGCTCAATGCTTTTTTAGCAGTAATAAGGTCTGCTTTTGCTTTTTTCAGACCTATATTTGCCTGCTCCAGATCGCGTTTAGTAACAGCATTTTCTTCTGACAGACGGGTCAGGCGTTCAACATCTTTTTCAAACTGGGAATAATTAGCTTCTGCAGTCAGCACATTAGCTGCAATTACTTCATCATCGACTTTTGCAATCACATCTCCGGCAGCAACCCTGTCGCCTTTTTCTTTATATATCTTAACTATTTTCCCCTGTGTTTCAGAAACCAGATTCAAAAACTCTGATGCTTCCAGTGTTCCTGATGCAGTGACATTTTCTGATAAAGTACCCTTTTTCACTGTCTCAATCGATACAGGGATATTTTCCACCTTACGCTGTGAAAAAGCTACTTCGTCTTGTACTTTTTGTTTATTGCCTTTTAGTTTGAAAGCAACCAACAAAACTACTGCAATTAAAACTACCATGGCAATGATACGTGATCCTTTGATTTTCATATAAATTGTATTAATGTTTCTATTTTCAAATTATTTAATTAATGATTTCAGAGTGCCTGATGATTTCAGCATTTTTATTTCAGCCATCTTGTATCTAAGTATCTGCTGATTAAGTGAATTATCGGCTTGTAAAAAATCGGAATTAACATTCAGCAGGTCTGCCATTGAGGCCATACCTTCCTGGTACAGCAAAGAGGTCTGATCGTATACTTTCTGAGCCAGTGCAAGGTTTTCTTTTTGAGCTGATAGCATTTTGAATGCTGTCTGGTATTCCAGATAAGCGTTATTGAAATTTACTTCCAGAAGATCGCTTGTTTTCAGGATGTCTTCTCTCAGCTGAGCCTGTCGCAACTGCGACTGTTTTAGTTTTGCGTTATTGACACCAGAGCTGAAAATGGGGACTGAAAGACTGAGGCCTATTGTATTCATGTTACTCATTTTGTCAATTTCAGAGGAAAGGTTATAAGATGAATAGTTGAACTTGCCAAAAGCGGCCAATACAGGATAGTACTTTGACTTTGAAAGCTTAACCTGCTGACTGTATATTTCGTCCTGTTTAAGCATCAGCTGGTATGATGGTACATTTTCGATGCTGAATGACTGTTCCTGGTTTGCAAAATCATCTATAAGAGTGTTGGCGTCAATTGTTAAAAGGGTATCGCCCGGCATTCCTGCCAGAGCCTTAAGGTAGTTTAACTGTATATCTATCCCGTTTTGCAGGGTTTCCCGTATAACTTCAAGGTTTGTTATTGTAACCTGCAACCTGTTGACGCTGCTTTCCTTCAGGAAATCGTTTTTATAGCTCAGTTCAGCTATTTTGAACATATCCTTAAGATTACTTATTGATTTGTCGACTGTTTGCAGCTGCAGCATGAGTGATCCTGCCTGGTAATATCCGTTTGCCACCTCGGCTATAACATCCTCTTCATTTTTTGTTTTTAGTATCGAATATAACTCCTGTGTTTTCTTAGTTGTTTTTAATCCGACCCAGTATGACTGGCTGTAAATCAGCTGAGTCACCTGTA
>CAZEYY010000150.1:0-6999 GCA_964516485.1 uncultured Rikenellaceae bacterium | reverse complement strand
GGCTAACTTAAAAACCTTGATATGAGAATTGGCCTAGATCTCATTGGTGCGGACTATGCTCCTGATGCAATTGTGGAAGGAGCAGTTGATACCCTTCAGCACTTGCCGGCTGATGATACACTTGTTCTGATCGGGGACAGTGAAGCCATTAAAAAGAAGCTTGGCGAGATGAATGTTGATCCGTCATCATTCGAGATAGTTCATACAACCCAGGTTATAGGTATGGGTGAACATCCGGCCAAAGCATTTTCGCAGAAAAAAGATTCAAGTATTTCTGTAGGATACGGAATGCTGAAGAACAGCATGCTTGACGGATTCTGCAGTGCCGGAAATTCAGGAGCAATGCTGGTGGGGGCCAGCTATACTGTCAATGTTACTCCTGGTGTGCTTCGTCCGGCTCTTGGTATTGTTCTCCCAAAGGTTAACGGCCGTCGATCAGTTATCCTTGATGTCGGACTGAATCCTGACTGCAAACCCGATGTATTGCTTCAGTACGGAATTCTGGGAAGCATTTTTGCACGCTATGTCCTTGAAGATGAAAATCCTTCTGTTGGTCTTATAAATATTGGTGAAGAAGAGACCAAAGGTACTTCTGCCGTGAAGATGGCTTATGAACTGATGAAAGACCATCCCGGACTTAATTTTATAGGAAACGTGGAAGGGAATTCCCTTTTCCAGGAAAATATGCCGGATGTTGTGGTCTGCGACGGTTTTGTTGGAAATGTAATCCTTAAAATGGGAGAGTCTTTTCATCATATTTACAAGCAGAGAAATCTTCAGGATTCATATTTCGATCAACTTGATTTTGAGAATTTCGGCGGCACTCCAATTATCGGAATAAATGCAAATGTTGTAGTCGGGCATGGCGTTTCGAAACGGAAAGCCATTATGAACATGGTCATGAGAACAAGGGAGGTAGCTCATGCAAATCTGGCTCAGAAGATCAGAGAGGGAATTTAATTATGGAAAAAATACGGGCAGCTGTTACAGGAATTAATGCATGGGTGCCGGAATACAGACTCACAAACAATGAGCTGTCAAAAATGGTTGACACCTCTGATGAATGGATTATGCAGAGGGTCGGGATCAGGGAAAGAAGGATACTAAAGGGTGAAGGTCTTGGTACTTCTGATATGGCAGACAAGGCAGTGATCGGGCTGCTTGAAAAAACAAACACATCCCCCGATGAAATTGACCTTCTCATCTGTGCCACAGTAACACCCGACATGCTTTTCCCGGCCACCGCAAACATAATCTGCGACAAAGCCGGAATAAAAAAAGCCCTTAGTTTCGATCTGGGCGCTGCATGTTCCGGTTTTCTTTTTGCCTTGCAGACAGCTTCTGAATATATATGCTCGGGAAGATATAAAAAGGCGATTGTTGTTGGTGCTGACAAGATGTCATCAATTGTCGACTATACCGACCGTACAACATGCCCCCTTTTTGGCGATGCTGCCGGTGCAGTGTTGCTTGAGCCCACAACAGAGGAAGTAGGATTACTTGATCATATACTGAAAACTGACGGATCAGGAAGAAAATTCCTTCACATGAAAGCAGGCGGATCATTAAAACCGTCTTCCCATGAAACTATTGACGCAAAAGAACATTTTATATATCAGGAAGGTCAGAGTGTCTTTAAATTCGCTGTATCAAACATGGCAGATGTTGCTGCAGAGATTATGGAGAGGAACAACCTGAAGCCTGAAGACATTGCCTGGCTTGTTCCACATCAGGCAAATCTCAGGATAATTGACGCCACCGGGAGGAGAATGGGACTGCCTTCTGAAAAGGTAATGATCAATATTCAGAATTACGGAAATACTACAGCTGCAACTATTCCGTTATGTATCTGGGAGTATGAGAAGAGTCTTAAAAAAGGCGATGTGCTTATACTTGCTGCATTCGGAGGCGGCTTTACATGGGGGGCAATTTACCTCAAATGGGCTTACGATCCGAAATAATATTATATTTGTAATATACAGTACCGTTACAAAAAAATAAGAGGTCATGGCAAAGTACAATGAGACTGAAAACAATACAATTAACCTTATAAGCAATGGCACTGATATTATTGGTGATGTGAAATCAACAGGGGATATCAGGATAGATGGCTCTCTTACCGGAAACCTCAACACAAAAGGAAAAGTTGTTGTTGGCCAGACAGGAAAGGTAAACGGAGAGATTATCTGCAAAAACTCTGAAATATCCGGTATTGTTGAGGGCAGAGTTATAGTCAGCCAGCTTCTTAACCTTAAAGCTTCATCAAAGATCCTCGGTGATATTGTAACATCAAAATTATCAATAGAACCGGGAGCCATTTTCTCAGGCACCTGCAAAATGAGCGAAAACAACAATAATGGAGGAGCCCCGGCCACAAAAGAAAAAGAACCAGAAAAGGCAGGACGATAAGGGCCTGAATGCCTACGCTAAATATTCAGGAATGGCCTTTCAGATGGTTGCAATAATTGCAATAGCAACCTGGGGTGGTATTAAGCTCGATAGTATTACAGGATTCCAGAAACCGGTTTTTACAATTATTCTTTCACTGCTCGGTGTGTTCGGAGCAATTTATTTTGCCATCAGAGACTTTATAAGGTAAAACTGATGAGATCTCTTTTAATCCATATTTCTTCCCTTCTGCTTGTGACTCTTGTTCTTCTTATCACTGGCTATTTCATGCTTGAAAGAACAAATCATCAGGAGCTCTGGTCACAACTTCTGACACTCACCTCATGCTTTTCAGTTATCACTGTCATTTCTTTAATAATTTTTAACAGAGGATTATCCCGTGATTCCCGCAGCCAGACCTTCCATTCCTTTGTGTCAATCAGCCTTAAGTTCCTGCTTGAATTGTTTTTAGCTCTTATCTGGTTTATTGTTATAAAAAAAACAGAAACAGAATCCGTATTAATGTTTTTTGTTCTATATTTATCATTCAGTTTTATTTTAATATTTCTTATATTAAAAACGCTGAAAACCAAATCTTTATAAAACACGACGGATTTGAAAACTAGACTTATTACACTGTTCATTTCGATTTTATTTCTGGCAGGCACAGTTGTTGCCTCCTTTGGACAGGAAGGACACGAGGCTGAAGCAGCTGCACAACATGGTGAAACAGAGGAGGCTTTTAATGCAAGCACCTTCATCATGGAGCATATCGCTGATGCACACGAATGGCATCTGTGGACAAAGAAAAACGGGGAACATGTAGCAATATACCTGCCTGTTATTCTCTATTCAAAGGAAAAGGGTCTTGATATGTTCTCTTCAAAAAAGCTTGCCCATGGACATACCCAAGAAGGTTATAAGCTTGAAGAAGGTGCAATAGTCGCTGTAAATGAGGAAGGCCATCCGGTTGAAGGGGCTTCCGTTCTTGACTTTTCAATAACAAAAACCGTTGTTGGTCTTTTGTTTTCATGCATTGTAGGCCTTTTGCTCTTTCTTTCACTTTCAAGGTCATATAAGAAAACAGGGATCAGTCATCCTAAAGGGATACAAAGTTTCCTTGAACCAATAATTCTTTTTGTTCGCGACGACATTGCTGTTTCAAACATAGGCCAGCACAAGTATGAGAAATACATGCCTTATCTGCTTACAGTATTCTTCTTCATACTTCTCAACAACCTTATGGGCCTTGTGCCATTTCCTCCGCCATTTGGAGCTAACGTAACCGGTAATATTGCCGTTACTCTGGTACTTGCCCTTTTTACTTTCTTCATTACCCAGTTCAGCGGTAACAGGAACTACTGGCGTCATATTTTTGCAACCCCGGGAGTGCCCTGGTGGCTTCTTCCCGTTATGATTCCGGTTGAGATTATAGGGATGTTCTCCAAGCCATTTGCTCTGATGATCCGTCTTTTTGCAAACATCACTGCTGGTCACATTATTGTCCTCAGTCTGGTTTGCCTGATTTTCATTTTCAAATCTCTTGCAGTAGCTCCCGTATCAATTTTATTTGTGATTTTTATGGATTGCCTCGAATTGCTTGTGGCATTCCTCCAGGCATATGTTTTTACCCTCCTGTCAGCTTTGTTCATAAGTCTTGCAGTAGTGGAAGAGCATCATTAATATTTTGTTTAATAAAAACCAGTAATTATGACAGGTACATTGGCAGCAGTTGGAGCAGGTCTTGCAGTTATAGGTGCAGGGCTTGGTATCGGTAGAATCGGTGGTTCAGCAATGGAAGCTATTGCACGCCAGCCGGAAGCTACTTCAAAGATCCAGACAGCTATGATTATTGCAGCAGCTCTTATTGAAGGTGCAGCTCTTTTCGCAATAGTTGTTGCTCTTATTGCTTAGTAAAGGAAAAGGAAAGTCCTGCAACGGTTGGTTGTAGGCTTCTTTAAAAGGTAACAGTTAATATTCAAGATATGATATTTTTAGCAAACAGTCTTACAACTCCTGCAATAGGAACAGTGGTATGGACTACCCTTATTTTCACACTGTTCTTTCTTATTCTTTCCAAATTTGCATGGAAACCTATCCTTAATGCAGTAAAGGCACGTGACGAGATGATAAAGGGTTCACTTGCCGCTGCCGAAAAAGCCAGGGAAGATATGACCAGGCTGCAGAGTGACAATGAAGCCATTCTCCGCAAAGCAAGGGAAGAGAGGGAAGTGATCCTGAAGGATGCAAGGGATATACGCGATAAGCTTATATCAGAGGCTAAAGACAAGGCATCGGAAGAGGCTGAAAAAATTGTGGAAAAGGCACGGGTAAACATTGAAAGCGAGAAGAGAAAAGCTCTTTCGGAAATTCATGACCAGGTAGCAACATTATCAGTCGACATTGCCTCAAAACTCCTAGGAGAACAGTTAAAGAAAACAGGAGAGCAGGAAAAACTGATTGATAATTACCTTAAGGAAATCGGAGTCAATAAGAATTAGGAACAGATAATAATGAATGAAAGTAAAATATCGGTAAGATACTCCAAGGCTCTTTTTGACCTGGCTGTTGAGAAAAAACTTCTCGATAAGGTACATCAGGATATGCTGTTCATTTCGGAGATATGTAAGCTTCCTGAAACAAAGGACCTTCTCCTCAGCCCTGTAATTGTACCCTCAAGGAAATCCGAAATACTTCACACGATGATTGGCAGTGAAGTGGAAAAGATTACAATGGCACTTATCGATCTGACAGTCAGTAACGGGAGGGAAAGCTTTATTCCTGCAATTTCACGTGTTTTTATACACGAAACAATGAAATACAAGGGAATAACAAAATCAGTTCTTACAACGGCTGTAAAGACTGATGCAGCTGTTAAAAAACAGATTACCGACATGATCTCTAAAGTGTTCAGCACAACTGTTGACTTTGAGGAAAATGTCAATCCTGATATAATAGGCGGATTTATCCTTCGTGTCGATGACAATTTCATTGATGCAAGCATCAGGACAAAGTTGAGAAAAATCAAAAAAGAGCTCAGGGGCAGTGCCCTGGCGTCATAAATTATAAAGGAATATTTAAGTTATTTTTAATATGGCAAACATTAAACCAGCAGAAGTTTCAAAAATCCTAAAACAGCAACTGGAAGGCATTCAGACAGGTGTGGAGCTTGAAGAAGTCGGGACAGTGCTTATAGTTGGTGATGGTATAGCACGAATCTATGGCCTTTCAAATGTCCAGTCGAACGAACTTATAGAGTTCGAGAACGGGATGGAAGGTATTGTGCTTAACCTTGAAGAGGATAATATCGGTGCAGTGCTCCTTGGTCCAACCGAAGAGATCAATGAAGGAGACATTGTTAAAAGGACAGGAAAAATTGCATCCATAAATGTGGGTGAAGGCTTGCTCGGTCGTGTAATATCTCCGACAGGTCAGCCACTTGACGGTAAAGGTCCGGTTAAGGGAGAATTATTCAGCATGCCTTTCGAAAGAAAAGCTCCCGGGGTTATTTTCCGTCAGCCGGTGAAACAGCCTCTGCAGACAGGTATTAAGGCCATCGATGCAATGATCCCGATAGGAAGGGGTCAGAGGGAACTTATTATCGGTGACCGCCAGACAGGAAAAACAGCGATTGCAATTGATACAATAATCAACCAGAAGAGCAATTTCGATAAGGGTAAACCTGTATACTGCATCTATGTTGCAATAGGTCAGAAAGGTTCAACAGTCGCAAACATTGCCAGAACACTTGAAGAACACGGAGCCCTGCAGTATACAATCATAGTACTTGCAACAGCTTCCGATCCTGCTGCTTCACAGTTCTATGCTCCTTTTGCCGGAGCGGCAATTGGTGAATTCTTCCGCGACACGGGCCGTGATGCCCTCATTATTTACGATGACCTTTCGAAACAGGCCGTATCGTATCGCGAAGTGTCATTGCTTCTCCGTCGCCCTCCGGGCCGCGAAGCATATCCGGGTGATGTATTCTACCTTCACTCAAGGCTTCTTGAAAGAGCAGCTAAAATAATTGAATCAGATGAAGTTGCAAGGCAGATGAACGACCTTCCCGAGTCAATCAGGCCCATGGTGAAAGGTGGAGGTTCTCTGACTGCACTGCCTATAATTGAAACACAGGCAGGCGACGTATCTGCATATATTCCCACAAACGTTATCTCAATTACCGACGGACAGATCTTCCTTGAATCAAACCTTTTCAACGCTGGTGTAAGACCTGCTATCAACGTAGGTATATCAGTTTCGAGGGTTGGTGGTAACGCCCAGATCAAGGCGATGAAGAAAATTGCAGGTACACTTAAGGTTGACCAGGCACAGTACAGGGAGCTTGAAGCTTTCTCGAAGTTTGGATCCGATCTTGATGCTGCTACCCTGGCTGTACTTAACAAGGGTGCTAAAAACGTTGAAATACTTAAACAGGGTCAGTATGCTCCTGTACCTGTGGAAAACCAGGTCGCTATAATCTATTGCGGCACAATGGGCCTTCTCAGGGATATCCCTGTGAACAAGGTAAAAGCATTTGAAAGGGATTATATTGAATACCTGAGTCTTAAACATAAGGATACACTTGAGGAAATCCGCAAGGGAAATATCAAC
>CAZEYY010000149.1:5665-7018 GCA_964516485.1 uncultured Rikenellaceae bacterium | reverse complement strand
AGCATCAGGTCGGCTTCAGGATCATTTGCAAATTTCTCATATTCACCCATGAACTTCAGCTCTCTGCCAAGCCTGTAGGAAATATTTGCCAGGATAGGAAGTGATGATGAGAGATGTCCTTCCAGTATGTCGGCATGCAGATCGTCGTTATTGCCTGACCTTATTGCGTCAATGAAATTTGCATAGTGCTCTGTACCGCCCGGAGCTGCAAGATATACTCCCGCTTTATTGTCCTCAGCTGGTTTTGCAGCGGAAAGGCCTGAACCGGCAAATGGCTCCTTCTCTCTCTTCCTGAAAGCCTTCCATGTTCCTTCATTGAGTTCCATGTATCCTTCAGTGCCATAAAAGGTATTACCTATTCTTATATCAAGACTTGATTCTCCGTTTGTATATCTTCCTCTTGTTTCAAACTCCAGCATCTTTCCGTCAGCATATTTGAACAGGGAAGTCTGGGTATTTGGAGTTTCCTGGGCACATTCTTCAGGATCGATACCAAAAATACCACCTGTAGAATAAACTGAAACAGGATGTTCATTTTTATTCAGTCCCCATCTTGCTATATCAAACTGATGAGGTCCCTGGTTACCTGTATCTCCATTGCCTGTATCCCAGAACCAGTGCCAGTTATAATGCAGTCTTTTTTCATTGTATGGCCTGTATGGAGCCGGCCCCAGCCACAGATCATAATGAAGGGTTGATGGAGGAGTGCTGTCTTTTGCAATTCCAAAAGAATCACGCGGTTTATAGCAGTTACCTTTGGCCATGAATACCTCACCTATTCCTCCTTCGTGGAGAAATTTCATTGCAGCAATCACATTTGCTATTGATCTGTTCTGAGTGCCTGTCTGTACTCTTACATTGTACTTCCTTGCAGCTTCGACCATTTTTCTTCCCTCAAAGAGGTTATGGGAAGCAGGCTTTTCAACAAATACATGTTTTCCTGCCTGACATGCCCATATTGTTGCAAGTGCATGCCAGTGATTGGGGGTAGCAACTGAAACGGCATGTATCTCCTTGTCAGCAAAGACCTTCTGCATATCCCATTCAGTCAGCGGTTTGGCACCGCCCTTATCCTGTATAGCCTTTACCTTGTCAGCAAAGAACTGTTCATCTACATCGCAGATTGTTTTCAGGTTTATATTCCTGCTTTTTGCAAGAGCCATCCATGAGTTGATATGGTCTCCACCCCTGCCCCTGAGCCCTATTACAGCCATATTGATCCTGTCATTTGCACCGGGGATCGCAGAATAAGACCTTGCGCTGAATCCCATTCCGCCGATAGCTATCCCGGCAGTACCAAGAACACTTGTCTTGATGAAATCTCTACGTTTTGTCATTGCGTTAAGAGTTTTT
>CAZEYY010000149.1:0-5565 GCA_964516485.1 uncultured Rikenellaceae bacterium | reverse complement strand
AAGAACACTTGTCTTGATGAAATCTCTACGTTTTGTCATTGCGTTAAGAGTTTTTGTTAGTTATTTAACTTGTTTATAATATTATAGTCTGAAGTCCGAAGTCCGAAGTAATCTTCCGTCTTCCGACTTCCGACTTCATGCTTCCGTCTTTCTCTTACAACGTCCATCGCCTGATTTTATACCCCCTGAAGGCGTAAAACACTAGGTACAGATAACATGGCAACAGCACCCAGTAGGCATGATACAGGGAGAAGTGATCAGCAAAATAGCCGTAGGCAATTGGCACCAGTGCGCTTCCGCAAAGGCCCATTATAAGAACTGATCCTCCCTTTTTTGTAAATCGCCCGAGTCCGTCAAGGGCAAGTGGCCATATTGTTGACCACATAAGTGAATTTGAGAGCCCAAGAATAACAAGTATCCATATAGAAGGATGAGAAGTATGTCCAAGGAAAGTCACTTCTCCACCTACGATAAAGAATACGAAGGTAAGAACAGTTGCAGAAGTGGTGCATATCCTGAGAATATTCAGGTGGTTTATAAATCTGGGAATCAAAACAATACCCATAAGAAAGCCAAACATTGTTACACCCAGTATATACGAAGGGAATACTTTTGCCTCCAGTAATGGGATATTAATCGACTGTGCATAGGCGATAACTGTATTGATTCCAGTTACCTGTGAGCCTACATGCAGGAAAATAGCAAGGGTCCCAAGAATGACATGAGGAAACTGCATAATGCTTGTTTTCTCTGAATTCACTGCTGCTTCAGATTTATTCTCCTTGTCCGTATCAATCTCCGGTAAAACCGAATAACGGATAAATAATCCCATGAGAAACAAAACAACTGCGGTGCAGGCATAGGGTACAATTACTCTCTTGATGACTTCATCGAGCACGCCATTCCGGGTAACTTCATCCATCAGCGGAATCTGTTTGAACAACTCATTGTCAGTGGGCCTGAGAATTGCAGCAGCAAGAAGCAAAGGAGCTATAATGCCTGCCGTTTTGTTGAAAACACCCATAATACTCATCAGCTGGGCAGCCCTCTCCTTCGATCCAAGAATTGTAATGTAGGTATTTGCAGCAGGCTGAAGTATTGCCAGTCCGGTACCTATGGAAAAAAGGCCTATCAGGAATATACCGTATGTTCTTGAAAATGCTGCAGGAATAAATATCAGAGCACCCGCAGCCATTATCCATAATCCGATCATTATTCCTTTTTTGAAACCCACTTTCTCGAGCAATGTGGCGGCAGGAACAGCCATAACGAGATAGGCAATGTAAAATGCAAATGCAACAAGCAGCGACTGAGTGTTGTTTAGTTCGCACGCAACTTTAAAATATGGTATCAGAATTGCATTAATCCAGGTAGTGAATCCGAAAATGAAAAAAAGTAAAGCAATTATTGATATAGACAATACCTTTTTACGGGTTGATAATGAACCTGAATCTACTGTTTCAATACTTGACATAGAAGATCATTTAAAAATCACTGACAAACTAAATTACCGGCTCCCAGCCCTTCTCATATTCCCTCGACCAGAGTTTCTGTGCATCCGGATCATTCAGTATATGACCGTTTGAAGGATCAATATTCAGTGTATGGCCGGTTCTCTGAGCTATATTGCCCAACTGCACAAGCAGGGTGCTCTTGTGTCCGCTTGTGATATCAGCGTTCAGTTTTGTACCTTTTCTTATTGCATCCAGAAAATTCACAATATGTACAGCATCGAGTCCGCCTGAAGGATTGCTCAGGTTTCTTGAATCAATTGCAGTTTCAGCCTTTACATCCTTAATTACCTTACCCTGAATATCATATACGGTATAGGCATTTCCTGCGTCGATCCTGAGAGAACCGTTTTCGCCGGCAAAAACAACTCCGACCATGCTTCCTTCTATTGGCCTTCCATTGCAGCTTACACCTTCCCATGTCATAGCCGTGCCATTGTCAAACTCAATTGATATTACCTGTGTATCAGGCGTTTCCCAGTCATCCTTATACCTGTAGCGGCCACCTGCCGATGTTACTTTTACGGGATATTCAACTCCCAGTCCCCATCTGGCCAGGTCGGCATAATGTGTCCCGTTGTTAAGAGCCTCTCCTGTACCCCAGTTCCAGAACCAGTGCCAGTTATAATGTATTAGATTATCCTTGAATGGTTTCCGGGGAGCAGGCCCCTGCCATAGTTCATAGTTGAGCCATGAGGGAACAGGGACTTCTTTTCCAGTTCCGATAGAAGGACGATTATTTGTATACCAGGTTTTTGCAAAATAAGGCCTTCCTATTATTCCGGCTTTAAGCTCGGCAATACCAGCAGCAACATTCGGGAAAGATCTTCTCTGGTTACCCATCTGTATAATATTACTGTATTTCCGGGCGGCAGCAACAAGCAATTCACCTTCATGAGGATTATGGCTGCAAGGCTTTTCGAGGTACACATGCTTACCTGCCTTCGAGGCAAGAATAGCAGCCGGAGCATGCCAGTGGTCGGGAGCAGCGACAATAAGAGCTGTTAACTGCTTATCGTCCAGAGCCTTCCTGAAATCAGAATAAGCTTTCGGACGTTTCTTGCCCAACTTTTCGATAGCATCTGAGCAAGTGGCTTCAGCCCTTGAATCAACATCACACACATATAATATTTCTACATTCTCCTGTTGTGCAAAACTTCCTGCCAATGCCTTGCCCCTTGAGTTGACACCCATCATTGCAACAAATATCCTGTCATTAGCTCCCAAAACAGATGAGTAGCTTTTTGCGCTGAATCCGGGAAGAACACCACCAATGCTCACTGCAGCAACACCTGCAGCGGACTTCTTAATAAACTCTCTTCGACTGTTAGTCATATATTTTTAAAAATTACAGATTTATTAATTACGCTATTTTAATTTTTGCTGCTTTTTTCTCTGCTTCGGCCCTTACTTTAGCCACCTCAACAGGCATTCCTCCCTTCTTCTTGCTTACATCGGCAGCAGCCATGAAAGTGAAGATCTCAAGTGTTTCCTCCCTCTTCACAGGTTCAACACCAGTTTTGAAGAATTCAAGTATCTGAATAAGAAGAGGATCATATCCTGCATAGGTTCCCAGCGACATGCTTCCCTTCTCTCCGAAAGCGGTTCCGCCATAGCCATGCTGACCTGAACGTGTTCCCCTGAAAGTACCTATACGCCCGTCATTCCATACTCCGGCAACAAAATCAGTATCCTTTGTTGAAACACGTGTAACAGTTTGGCAGCCGGTACCCATAACTGCAATAAGAGCTTCCACTCCATGTATCCCGTACCAGAAAAGATCGGGATGGGAAGGTTCAAGAGAACATGGTGAAAAAGTATCAGCACCTGTCACCTTACCTATCTTGCCTTCCGCAACGTCCTTTATACCGGGCATGTACCTCAGCGATGAAGCTGAAAAAACAGGTACCTTATAATAATCAGCGGCCTTGAAAATAGCTATTGCATGCTCCAGGCTTGCAGCGATCGGTTTATCAATGAACATTCTTTTACCGGCTTTGAATACAGGCAGAGCCTGCTCCAGGTGCAGCTTGCCATCATTTGTTTCAAGAAATACATAATCAACTTTCGAGATTAGCGCTTCAATTGAATCTACGATCTCTACATTGAACTTCTTTACTTCCTCAATATAACCTGGTATCCTGTCATAGCTCGATTTTATATCACTGCTTCCCTTTGGGTACGCAGCAACTATCCTGAATCCTGCAAATTCAGGCTTTGCATCAGCTGCATTTATTGCCTTCACAAAAGCTACGCTATGTGATGTGTCAAGACCAATTATACCCAGTCGTGCCTGAGATTGCTGTGCTTTTCCAAATAGAAATTCCGATTTCGAAGCCAATCCAAGTCCTAAAGTTCCGATAGCTGCCGTTCTCACAAAATTGCGGCGGTTTAATTCCCTTTTCATAGATATCAATTTTAAAAAAGTTGTAAGTCAGATTTGTGTTAATGATTTTTTTCCGACTAAAGATAATTATTAAAATCAACCGACTGGTTTTTTGTTTTATTAATATTCCTTAAGTTTGATCAAAATCTTACAACATGAAAGAGTCATCAGATAAGACATCGAGAAGGGAATTCCTTACAACAACAGGACTTGTCTCAGCAGGAATAGCACTGGGCGCCAGCCCGTTAAATGCTGCTGCATACAGGAATACAAAGGGTGCAAATGAAAAAATCCGTGTTGGATTCATCGGCGTGGGTAACAGGGGAACACAGCTGCTTCAGCTGTTCATGGCGAAACCGCAGTGCGAAATTGCAGCCCTGTGCGATGTTTATGAACCATATATTACCCGCGACAGGTCTCAGGTAGATCCGAGATATATTAAAGATATGCCTGGGCAGATCCCGCTGATGGATGAGAAGTTCCCCAACAAGGTGGCAAGATACTCTGATTACCGTAAATTACTTGAAGACAAAAGCATTGATGCAGTGTGTATTGCAGCACCCGACCACTGGCATGCAATAATGACTATCGATGCAATAAAAGCCGGCAAGGATGTTTATATCGAAAAACCGCTTTCGAAAACTATTGCCGAAGGTCGTGCGATGGTGAATGCATGGAAGGGAAGCAAACAGATTGTTACAGTTGGCCTGAACAGAAGAGGTGCACCAACCTTCCAAAAGCTGGCAAAAGAGATACCTGCAGGAAAGATTGGCAAGGTAACTTACTCAAGTGCATGCCATGTAAGTAATATGTTCCCCTCCGGAATCGGAAAAATGAAACCTGAGGAACCACCGAAAAATTTCAACTGGGACGCATGGCTGGGCCCGAGAGCATACAGACCATACCAGTATAATATTGCACCATACAGATTCCGCTGGTGGGAAGAATACTGCAACCAGATCAGCAATAATGGGGTACACTACCTCGACCTTATAAGGTGGATGCTGAATGAAGAAGCCCCTTCAGTTATCAGCGCACACGGTGGAAAGTACGCTGTTGATGATGACAGGACAATACCAGACACTTTCAATGTTACATTCGAATTCGCCTCAGGCACACTGGTGAATGTTCAGGTACTTGAAGCCAGCAGCGGCAGCTTTGTGCCTTATGGCTTCATAGAGATGCGTGGGACAAAGGGCACCTTATACACAAATGAGAATGATTATAAAATTGTACCGGCAAAACCAGGACAATTTGCACCATGGAATAAGCTGATGGAAGCTGAGGAGTATAAACTTGAAACAAATGACACTCTGCTCCGCGATAACAGCTATGCCAACAGCACAGCTAACCTCATTGGAAACTTCCTCGATTGTATAAAATCAAGGAATGAACCCTTCTGTACACTTGAAACCGGTCACAGATCAACAACTATGGCCCACCTTGCAACAATTTCAATGATAACAAGGGAAAGGCTTTTATGGGATAAGGATAAGGAAGTATTCACAAACTCAGAGGCTGCAAACAGGCTGCTGAGCTACGAGTACCGGAAACCTTATAAGCTGTAGAGGCGTTAGAGGCTTTAGAGGCTGTAGAGGCTGTAGATGCTTTATAGCCTTTACAGCCTTTACAGCCTTTACAGCCTTTACAGCCTTTACAGCCTTTACA
>CAZEYY010000148.1:0-7250 GCA_964516485.1 uncultured Rikenellaceae bacterium | reverse complement strand
CGCTTCCTGGCATCTGATCTGATTTTGTTTCAGTGCACAGCTTCCAGTTGCTGCCATCTTCACTGGCTTCAATCCTGAATTTCTGCGGGAAGTAAAAATTCTTTTCTTTCCAGATGTTATTGTAGGAGGGAAACAACCTTACAGTCTCAAATTCCTTAGTGCTTCCCAGATCGATCTGTACCCATTTTTCCTCATCCGGATTATCGGTGTAGGAACTAAGATAGCCAATGTGCTTGTACAGGAGAGGATATTCAAGTGGTTTTTCAGGTTTGTCTCCGATCCATTCAGCTTTCCATTCCGCAGAGCTTAAAGCACCGGTAATGAATGATGCAGCTTTGCTCCATTGTGTGACTTCATTGTTACCATTCCAGACTCTTACACTCCAGTAATACTTTGTGAATGAGTTTAGTATGTTTTCAGGAAGCCTTATCCCGTTTGTTTTGCTGCCTTTCTTTTTCCCGCTGTCCCAGATATTTCCAACGCCGGTTTCAACAGCAGCTTTGTCAGTGCCCACTACTATTTGCCAGGCTTTCTGATACTGGCTGCCTCTTGTGGCTTCCAGTTCCCAGCTTAACCGTGGCGACTGACCTGCAATCAGTGCAGGATCCATGTACTCACATTTAAGGTTGGTAACTGACAATTCCTTAGTTGTCCGGGGCGAACAGCTAAAAAAGAAAAATGATGCTACAATCAGGAAGAGTTGTTTTTGTATTTTCATTATTGAGTTTTATTAAACAAGTAGAATCAAAATAAGTAAAATTTCTGCAGCTGTAAAACTGATAAGATGATGAGTCCATTTTCTGTTGACAATAATTAAGATTCGTCACTTCCTTATTAATGACAGTGAGATCCCTCGTTTCACTCGGGATGACAATGCCTGATTGTAGAGGAGGATTGAGGGAAGAAGCGGCGATTCATGGATACCTTGCCATATAAATTTAAATCTCATTTGAATCGCCGCTTCTTCCCTCCCCAAAACCCAAAACGAAACTGTCATTCCGAACGAAGTGAGGAATCTCATTGCCTATAATACAGTATGTTATATTATGAATTCATTATAAGTACAATGAGGAATCTTCTCATAAATAGCCGGCCCTGGAAATTCATACTTCCTTATGGGAATTTGAGCATTAAATAATTTCAAGGACAGAATGTACATGCAATTCAGGCACAATGACTTTTGAAATCCCGTTTTTATACTCAACAGCAAGTTCCCTGCCCTCAGGCTGAAGGATTATCTTCTTCGGCTGACTTCCTGTTTTGATTTCAACTTTAAGATCCTTCAGATAAGGTATTTCATCATAACCGATTACCGATTTGGTATTATGATCACCAGAAACATTTATAAGGTTAATCATAGTCCTGTCATCTTTTTTATTCATGGCAACATGCACGAGCCGTGATCCTTTGATAGTTACATCAGGATGAGGAAACAATGAGGCAAGGTGTTCTCCTACAAAATCCCGGAGGATATGTGATTTATTTTCAGCATAAGCCGAACCGGCATTGAAATAGATTGCTGTAATAGTTCCTTTTCCAACTCTGTGTGAAGATGAGGCAATGATGTCACCTTTTTGTGCAAAATCACTGGCTTTGTAATATGTTGAAATGACCTCAGCTCCGTCTGAAAGTGCTACTCTTGCAAAGTCAGAGCGGATTCCTCCTATTTTGTTTGCTGCAGCAATGAACTGAGGAAGAGCTTCCTGTTGTTCAAGTGTTGCGATTCCCAGCTCATCCCTGAACAGCTCTGCAGTTTCAGAACCAACAACAAGCAGTTTTCCCCCTTCTTCAACATATTGCTTAAGCTCAGACCTGAATTCAGGATCGAGGTAAGAGCATTCTGGGATAATAATCATGGGATATTTACTCATGTTACCAAGCAGATGGTGTTCCATAAGGATTTCAACCGGGTATTGATTGTCAAGGATCATGTACAGAGAGCCTTCAAGCTTGTAAGTTGAGTTTGAATATGGTCTTGTTCCGTTTTTCTGATGTGAAGCAGTGGGGTAAAGCAAAGCTACCTGTGGAACAGCTTTTGCCTTATGACAAAACTCCTGACGATCCCTGCAGAAGGTACCTATCTCAGAGAGCATTGTTGCAAGCCAGGGTTTAATTGATAGATCCCTGTTTTGCTGGAAGTAGAACTGAACTCCGCCTCCCATGGCCATTATCTGTGCTGCTTCCTGCTCCAGCTGAATGGCCGATTTTATACTCATCGGCATTTTGCTCCCGTCCCATGAGAAGCCCCATGCCATCAGGTCCCAGGGTTTTCCCTGAGGTGCCAGACAACGGGCTTCAAAGGCTGAGCGGTAAACACCGTTGAGGGGAGTTACATCACCTGAAAGATAGTCGACATTAATTTTCACCTTTTCAGGCATTATTGAAGAGTACGACCAGTTGCTTGTTATTTGAAAATCAGGGTTATACTCATGGATGGCATTTACATATTTCTCAAGATGTTTTCTGAATAGGCCCCGTGTGTATTCGAGAAATTCCGGGAAGTATTTATCATCAGGAGATTTTGGTATTGCTGTTATACCTGTTTCCTCTCTGAATTTTTTAAGGGATTCTTTTCCGTAATCCGGTTCCACAGCCCAGCACTCTCCGTCAATCCAGGCACCGTCAACACCATAATCGCTCAGTTCCTTCAGCTGGGGGATCATGTAAGTATCGAGGTAAGGACTGAAGAATGAGACCTTCTGGCCACTTGGCTTTCCATCTGCCCTGATCACATCCCAGTCGGGATGTTCCTTTACGACCTTATTGTCCCACACACCTGAGAAGTGCATGAAAAGGGCTACATCATTCTTTGCAGTGACTTCCCTGAAAAGTTTCAGCGGATCCTTTTCAAAGCCTTTCACATGGTAGCCGACTTTTGTAGGATAGCTCGAAATTCCCGGATGACCTTTACAATCGATCTGGATGAAATCAGGTTTTACCTTTGTCAGGAAGGTGTCGATCATTTCAGCTGTGAGGGTTTTACCGGCGTCAGTAATATCCTCACTTGCATGAAGATCGAAATGAACGCCAAAAAAGCAGTCGGCTCTTTTAAGCTTGCCGGTCTTTACAGTTTTTTCAGGTTGCGGCTGGGTAGAGCAGGAGATAAGAAAAACTAATAAAAAGGGTAATAATCTGGTGCTATTCATAGTTGTACAGAGTTGATAAATATTAATAATGCATACTGTAAGTTAAATCCTTGGTTTTGACTTCGTTGAGCTCAGCTTTGCTACGATACTTCGTTTAACTTGACCCAGGGGGCATACTCGTCGAACTAACGGATGACTATGGTAAGATAGTCAGGTTATACTTTCCCCTCCTTTTGAAGGAGGGGTGGCCGGGCTCCATAATTATGAATATTACAAGTTTTTTGCTTCCCGGCCGGGGTGGTTGATTTGTTTGTCACTTTTGCTCAATTTTCCTATTTAGATTTTTATGAATTTCATTTTTCAAGTACTCAGGGTCCTGAAATACAATGCAGTTTTCAAATCTAACCACAACGAATCCAAGGCTCTCAAGATATTTATCCCTGTTTTCATCCTTCTGAATCTGATGATATTCCCCATGTGGAGCTCCGTCAAGTTCAATAATTAACTTCTTTTCCGGAGAATAAAAATCAACAATATAGTTGCCTATACTGTGCTGCCTTCTGAATTTTATTCCATCCATTTTTCTGGATTTCAACATCTCCCATAATTTTACTTCCGCCGCAGTTGAATTCTTCCTGAGAATGGCTCTGAAGTTTTTAAGTTCCTTACGGTTGAAGATATGATTATTTAACATAGATGTAAATATAGAAAGAAACAATCCAATCAACCACCCTGGCCGCAAAATACGCTTTTAATAAACTAATAATCAATTTACTGCGGCCACCCCTCCTTCAAAAGGAGGGGAAACTTATGTAAAGCAATTCTTTGGTTGACAGCTATACCTCAAGTGTCATCAACATATAACTTAATAGTTTTCTCAAATCCATTATTTTGTTTTGATTTTTATTGAATAGAATTCATCAAGCCTGTCTATAGTTATTGTTTTATCGTTGACTTTAGTCACCTTGCCCTCAGTGTTATAGAGAAGTTCTGCAGAGCTTATGCTGAAAGGCAGTTCAATTGTAATAGCATGAACCGGTAAAATCTGCCTGTAAGGTCTCTGTGTTCCGCCGGAGGTGTTCACAAGTGCAAGATTATAGCTGTCAGGATCTTTATCACTGTGGTTAAGGTAAACATGTACCGAAGAGGGAGCATTTGATTTAAGCAGTGTCTGGTCCCGGAGCAAATAATTTATTGAATTGACCAGCAGGGCATTATAATCAGGATGTCCAGGAGTGAAATTCAGCTTTTCAATCTGGTTGGCAAAGAAGACTGACTCTCCGCTACCGTATTTATTGTAAACCATGACAGGATTTTTTGATTCCCATGTAGCCGGAAAAGCATACTCAGGTGGCTGGTTATTTATCTTTGGAATGTAGCCTGTGACTGTCACGGCTCCTGCATTTGCCTCAGTAAGCAGTGTAGCTCCCCCGTTATGAAGGAGTTTTGTTTTTTCCATGCCTTTTAGCAGCTCGTTTCTTGTAACGATCACCTGGTAGCAATCCATTTCGGTATTAATAACCTGTTTCAGGCTGTGAACGCCAAAAACATTACCAAGACCCAGGTCAGAGCGCTGTTTATTTTTTTCATCAGACTGACTTGTTTTAAATGATGAAATAATTTTTCCGCCGGACTTAACCCAGTCTTCGATAACCTTGATCTGTTCATCGCTCAGGGCAACAACATCCGGCAGGATCAGCAGCTTAAACTGCCGGAGTTTTTCTGCTGTGATCTGCCTGTCGGATACAAAACCGTACTGGTAATGGTTTTCTGCAAGAAATTTCTGAACACCCCTCATTGAGAGTTCAAAGTCACTGTCACCTGAAATTTCGCCTGAGATTTTTGAATACATTACGCCTATATCGGTAACAGGCTGAAGGTGTTGCAGAAAGTCAGTGTTGTCATCAAGATATTTGTAAGCATCTTTTGTTATGAAGGCATTTCGTGAGTCAGGGGCATTTGCAGGGAAGGAGCCATTGAAATAGCAGTTCCAGAATCCTCCTCCGGATGCAGCTGCTTCCCACAGCCATAACCTGGTATCAACAGGGGAAGCATAGATATACCTGTGATCAGTGCCATTTCCCCCGAATAGAATTACTGGAGCTTTTTCCGGTTTGAGGGATTTCAGGAATTTGACAATTGCTGCAGGATAATAGATATCCTTGTATTCTATTTCTGCTGTATTGTCTGCCATAAAAGCTACTATGACAAGAAAATCAAAATATTCTGCAACACTGTAGAAACTTATGCCCGTCTGCTTTTGCTGTTCAATCCTGTACATGTCAAATACCTCGGCAGCATAAGTCTTATCCTCTCCGTACTTCTTGATTGTACTTCTCATCAGGGCAAGCTGCCTTTCAGCCACTCCCTCGTTCCACTTATAGTACTCCTCCCACTCTTTAAGTGAACTGTTTTTTACAGGTATTTTCTTTCCGGTTTTCTTCCTGTAATCTTCCCTGCACCTGTCGCAATAGCATGTATTATGGAAATTCACGGCATTATGCCAGATCCCGTCAACATGATAAACCGACATCAGTTGATCGATGTATTTAACAGCATGTTCATTCCTGTAATAGCTGTTATAGCAGGGGGCATACATTGGAGGTGTTGTGTAATTCAGCATAACAGGGCCTCCCTTCTCATCCTTTGCAAACCAGTCGGGATGCTTGTCATATCTTTTCTTCTCCACGCCCCTGAAATCAACTCTTGTAATAACTTTAATACCAGCTTTGTGGCACCCCTGTACAATTTCGGCAAGGAGATCCCTTTTCCCGATATACGGGTTTACATTGGCCATATCAAGCTTGTTCTGAAAGAAGTCAACAACGCCGCCACCGTTAACAACAAGGGTATTGGCATGGACACTCTTCATATAGCTTACAAGACTGTCAACATTGTAATTTTCAGCATCCGGTTCCCGCATTACTGTCTGGAGTATCCTCATTGGTTTATTGTACCATAGATCATTGCCGGTTTTTTGTGCGGCAACATTTATCGAAATAAGAAGCAGAAGGATTAAGGAAATTCTCATTTCATCAAATGATTTAGGGTTGGAATGTAATATTACGAAAAAGGGAGGAATTTTAGTCACCTATCCATGACTAAGGTAGAATGAAATCCATTAACCACAAAGGTCACAGAGTTCACACAAAGGTCACAGAGGAAATCGCATTATTATAAAAACTTTGTGGCCTCTGTGTTTTTTCTCTGTGAACTCTGTGGTTAAAAAAGTTTATAACACAAATTACCTCACAGAATATGAAATTCGTCCTGATCCGACAAGGTTAGTCAGTGATACACCATTTATGAAGATCATCACCCTTCCGCTGCCAAGATTATTGGGATAGCTGAACTTAACCGGACCTGAACCATCAAGATAAACATCACTCTTCCAGAGCAGTGTAGGCCGGAACTGGTATTCAGAGATAAGCTCAACCTGTTCTTTTGTTGGAGTATAAAACTCAATCTCTGACCTGAATATTCTTGCCGGTTTGTAATCAGGATTCTCAGTTTCTGTTCCATCATCAGGATTTTTAATACCATTTATCCTGTTACCTGTTTTTGTTGTTACAATGATTACACCATGACTGGCATCATTACCATATTTGTTATATCCTTGTGGACCTTTGATGACAGTTACTGATGCAATATCTGATGCTGGCATTTGGGCAATTGGATAATATGTCCTGTCAAATACCGGGACTTCATCAACAACAAATAATGCTGGCCGTACTATTCTAAGCTTTGTTGCATCTAATGACATTTTTTTTGGCATATAAGTAATAGCGCGGAGTATAACCTTTTTAGTCTTTTTATCAACATAAAAGGCACCTATTTTATATAGTATATCTTCGAAGGTCTGTGCATACTTGAAATCCTTACTATATAAAGTCAAGGCTCCGGTATACTTGTAGTCATTAGCAGTTTTGGCAACATACTCTTTCTGTTCTGTTCGCTTACCTTTGATCGTCACAGGCTCAATCATAACGGCACTGTCGGGATTAAAGAGTATCCCTTCAAAAGCAGGACTGAATGAGGAAGACACTTCATTAATTGAGTCTGCCTTAATTGCTTTTGCCTTTTGAGAATAGATCTCATTTGATGGAAAATCAATGTTTACAGGATTCCTGTTTCGGGAGATCTTCTCATCAGGCATTATCATTA
>CAZEYY010000147.1:0-7378 GCA_964516485.1 uncultured Rikenellaceae bacterium | reverse complement strand
TCATTTGCGACTCTTGATCTTACTGAAAAAGAATATAACGAAGAGCTTGAAAGGATTCACGCAAAGCTTCTTCCCCTTATAAACATCTGCCGGGATAATAAAACAGTTCTAAGGGTGGGAATTAACCATGGCTCACTTTCCGACAGGATAATGACCCGGTTTGGAAATACTCCTAAGGGCATGGTAGAATCGGCCCTGGAATTCATAAGGATATTCAGGACAGAAAACTTCAGTGATCTGGTACTTTCAATGAAATCTTCTGACACTTCAGTGATGATTGAGTCCACAAGACAATTAGTTTCAGCGATGCAATCAGAGGGCCTGGCTTACCCCCTGCATCTGGGTGTAACGGAAGCAGGAGAAGGCGAAGACGGCAGGGTGAGGTCAGCTGCCGGAATAGGCGCCCTACTTTCGGAAGGCATAGGCGACACAATCAGGGTCTCTCTGTCAGAGAATCCTGAAGAGGAGATCCCTGTAGCACGAAAACTTGCAGAATACTTCCCCCGTGGCTTTGCTGAATCAAAACCTGCAGGAGAGTATGAGTATAAAACTTCAACTGACAAGCCACTGGTATTCCGGCCTATTAACGGTCCTGCTGTAGTTGCAAATATGTCGTTCTATCCCGACCTTGATATTGATGCTTACAGGGATGCCGGTTTCAGGATAAACAAGGATACTCTCGAAATAAACCGGACTGACGGATCTGCTGACCTTGTGATGGCTTCCAATGTTCCGCATATAGTACCTGTGGATGTCAACCTTGTTCTGCCTTATAAGAAATGGTTCGACTTCCGGGACGATAAAAGGATCTTTCCCCTCTTCTCCCCGGAAACATATCATGAGAATGCCCTCAGGTCGGATAATATAAATCTTCTGCTCACAGGATCGCACTTTGACATAAGATATCTTAAAAAACCAGATCCTTCAAAAATAAGTGTAATTTATACATTTAATCCTGAAACGGAAAGATATGCGCCGGATGTATTCTTTAAAGCTCTTGCAGAGAACGGTCTGAGACATAATGTAATTCTCAATCCTGTTTTCAGGGAAAACAATATTGAAGACCTGAGGATCAAGGCTGCCGCTCTGCTTGGCAGGTATCTTAATGACAGGCAGGCTGCGGGGATCTGTCTGGCAAATACAGGAGATATTCCTTTCAGGGATCTCACTTCACTGGCATTTTCTATACTTCAGTGCACTGAAACCAGGATTACCAGAACCATGTATCTCTCATGCCCTACCTGCGGCCGGACTAAATTCAACCTGCAGGAGGCAGTTAAGAAGGTAAAGGAGTCAACAGGACACCTCAAGGGTATTAAGATTGCCGTTATGGGCTGCATAGTCAACGGACCCGGTGAGATGGCTGGTGCTGATTACGGATATGTTGGCGCCGGCAACGGCAAAGTACATATATATAAAGGTACTGAACCCGTCCTGAAGAATGTTCCTGAGGAAGATGCTGTAAAGGAATTACTTAGAATCATTTCAGAAAATTCAGATATTTAAACCGCGGAGTACACAGAGTTACGCGGAGTTTTTCACGGAGTTTTACTTTTTATTTACTCTGTGTTTTCTCTGTGAATTTCCGTGTTTTCTCCGTGCAGCCCCGTGTTCCTCAGTGGTTGAACTATTTTCAATCTTATCAGCCAGCTTATAATCAAGCTGTTTCTTCTGCAAATCTGCTTTTGCAACAATAATGCTTATCCTGTCGCCAAGTGTATACAACTTGCCTGATGACCGCCCCCTGATGCAGTAGTTCACCTCATCGTATTCATAATAATCATCATCAAGTTCCCTGATATGGATCATCCCTTCGCACTGGTTCTCAATGATCTCAACATAAATGCCCCATTCAGTAACCCCTGAGATGACACCCTCAAAGACCTGGCCTGTCTTGTCGCTCATGAACTCAACCTGCTTGTATTTTATCGATGCTCTCTCGGCTTCTGTTGCAAGGCGTTCCATCTTTGATGAGTGATCGCACAGTTTCTGGTATTTCTCAGGTGCAGGCACCTTCTCTCCTGACAGGTAATATGTAAGGAGCCGGTGAACCATCATATCCGGGTATCGTCGTATTGGTGAAGTGAAATGAGTATAGTGCCTGAATGAAAGACCATAATGACCAATATTGTCAGTTGAATAGACGGCCTTGGCCATGGCTCTGAGGGCAAGCGTTTCAATTATGTTCTGTTCCTTCTTTCCCACCACGGAACGCAGAAGTGAATTCATTGCTTTTGGCAGAGAAGTTTTTTCATCCTCCACAAGCTTGTAACCAAAGCGTGTTATGAAATGACTGAAGTTGTCAACCTTTGCAGGATCAGGTTTATCGTGCACCCTGTAAACAAATGGCTTTGCGCGGAGCTTTTTCCCTACAAATTCTGCCACATGTTTATTTGCAAGCAGCATGAATTCTTCAATGAGCTGGTTGGCTGTTCCCATATCCCGGAATTTGATGCCAAGAGGTTTCCCTGCTTCATCGAGATCGAACTTCACTTCTATCCTCTCAAAGGCAAAGGCTCCGGCAGAGAAGCGTTTATTTCTCAGCTGCTGTGCCAGTCTGTGCAGCACCAGGAGCTTATCTTTCATGTCTCCCTTGCCTGTATCGATAACAAGCTGTGCTTCACCATAAGAGAAGCGCCTGTCCGACTTGATTATTGTACGGCCAAACCACTCGTTAAGGACTTCAGATTTGTCATTCATCTCGAATACTGCAGAATAGGTCAGCTTGTCCTCAAAAGGCCTGAGGGAACAGACATTGTTTGACAGTTTTTCAGGCAACATAGGTACTACCCTGTCGACAAGGTAAATAGAAGTGGCTCTGCTTTTTGCCTCTTCCTCAACAAGTGAGTCTGTTTTCACGTAGTGGGTCACATCAGCAATATGCACACCAATCTCCCAGTGACCGTTTTCAAGCTGCTTTATTGAAAGTGCATCATCAAAATCCTTTGCATCTTCAGGGTCAATTGTGAATGTTGGTACATCTCTTAAATCCCTTCTTGACTTAATATCTTCTTCTGTTATTGTAAGCGGAATATTTTCTGCTTCAGCTTCAACTTCCTCAGTAAACTGGTATGGAAGCTCAAACTCGGCAAGAATCGCATGTATCTCCGTCTCATTGAGTCCGGGATAACCAAGTACGCTTGTGATCTCAGCGACAGGATTCTTCGACTTCGGGTCCCAGTCAATAACTTTGGCAACTGCTTTTTGTCCCTGTTTGGCCCCGTTGAGTTTTGATGAGGGGATGAAGAGATCGAAGGGCATATTTTTATTATCGGGAATGAGGAAGGCAAAATTGGGCATGACTTCAACAGTACCCACAAAAGTTGAGCGTGACCGTTCGATTATCTCAACTACCTCACCTTCAGGCCTTGCTCCCTTTCTCCGGGCATAAAGCCTCACCTTTACCTTGTCGCCATGAAGGGCTGTTCTGAGATTCTTCGCCGTTACAAATACATCATCGTCAAGTTCTTCAGTTACGATGAAACCATAACCCATGCGTGTGAGGTCCACAGTGCCTGTAACGAAACCATGAGGCTGCCTGATCTGGCATTTTCCCTGGTAGATCTCCTTCAGCAGGTTCTTCCTGGTAAGCTCCCTGAGAATATCATAAATCTGCTGACGTGCCGGAGAATCAGTTATATTCAGACGCTTTGAGATCTGTTTGTAATTGAAACCCTGGTCAGGGCTCGATGAGAGTATAGTGATTATCTGTTCTGTTAGCGCATCTTTTGAAAGACCAGAAGATCTTTCTCCTTTTTTCTTCTTACCCATATAAATTTTTTTCAAAGGTACTAAAAGGAAGGGAGTAAAAGCTGTCAGTCAATGTTACAATTCAGATAAGTTTATTGTCGAAGAGGTATTTAACTGACTCCTGTACGGCCTGTAATGAAGTATACCGGGGTTCATAGCCAAGCAGCTTCCGGGCCTTTTCAATGCTGCAGTTCGGACTGTGGGCTATATGGTCCCAGGTGGCTGCTGCATCTTTCTCCGATACAGTCTTCTTCCATTTTTCCCAGGACAGGAATTTCAGTTTTGGTTCCTTCCCTGCCCAGGCATACATTGCTTCAGCATAGCCTCTGAGGGTGAGGGCGCCGGGTGAAACAACATGAAAACTCTCTCCTGTTGCCGTGCTGTGGCTGTAAATTGCCCTGAAGAAAGCCTGTGCCAGATCACTAGCATGAACATGATGAACCGTTTCCATGCCAAGGTTCGGAAGAACAAGTTCCCTGCCCATAGATATATCCTTGTAAACCTGAGGATTGAAATGACCGGCAGGATTAAGAGGTATCCATCCTGGTCCAACGATATGTCCGGGATGCAGGATTGTTGCCGGGAATCCTGTTTTACGTGAATATGCAAGCAGCCATTCCTCAATAGCTGCTTTTTTAATGCCATAATCTCCGAATGGCTTGCGGGCCTGCATTTCAGTTGTCGGAACCTGTTCACTGTAACCATGAACCCAGATTGTCCCGCAATGAAGGAAATGCTGAATCTCTCCAGCGAGCGACTCAGCAAGAAGTTTTGCGCTTTCAGGTGTAAAACAGATCATATCTATTACAACATCCGGTGACAGCTTCCTGATCTGCTTTCCGAAAGTCTTTTTTCTGTCAGCCTCCTGCCTGTCTATTGCAAGGTATTTTACAGTCTTCCAGGCTGAATGATCCATGTATGGTTTTCTTTCCTGACGTGTAACTACTGTCACCTCGTGTCCTGCTGTTACAAGCATTGGCACAAGGTAGCTTCCTGTATGGCCTGTTCCTCCTATAATGACGATTTTCATAATGAACTTTTATTTACCATTAATAATTAATACCTGACTATTATCTGCCTATAAATTTACTTGTAACAAATTAGAATTTAAATTCAGTAATAAGTATTTTACAACTTCCTGTTCTTCATCCTCACCTTCCCCCCTGGGGGAAGGCCGGGAAGGGGGTTTATCTCAGAATATTAACATCAAAACCACCCTCAGCACAAGATGGCTCTCTCATTTTGCCTGTTTCTCTCTATTTTCACAGGATCATATTTTTCACCCCCCTTTCATTTTCCCCCCAGGGGGGGAAATGACTTAATCCGGAAAATCTGTAATGCTACAAGGGTGATTTACAAATATCTTACTTTTAATATCTGAAATTACCAAGTCCAAATTATTAATTACCTGCTCATTTGAATATCTGATTACTTTTACACCTGCTGATTCAAGATATTCGGTTCGTGTATCATCATATTCAGTTCGTGTAATATGAATCCCTCCATCGACTTCTATTGCCAGATTAATTTTATCACAATAAAAATCAAGTATATATATTCCGAATGGATGCTGCTTTCTGAAATGCAAGCCTCCAATCTGTTTCATTCGCAGCTTTTTCCATAAAGCAGTTTCCGCCTCTGTCATTCTTTTTCTTAGTATTTTAGCCTTGCTCTTAATATTCAGGTCTGCATCATGGTTATGCTTACTATTATGAATGATCTTTGAATATGTCATCTTATTTCTGATTTAGTAATTCTCTCTCAAAATTTACTTCTTCAGCCTCACCTTCCCCTGGGGGAAAGCCGGGAAGGAGGTTTAAAAGCTCTGATTAAAACCTTTATTCATTGACAGAATATTTCACACTAATTTTATAGTGTTAAGCTACTATCAGCATAAATTCAAGATCAACCTTGTGTGAGACCCGACAATGTCTCCAAATTAACCATTATTTTAATACTTTTGATATAATATTAAATGTGTACAATGAGTGACTTACAATCAGTGTTCTCCCATTCTCCTTCAGTTGTTACAAGAAAAACCGGCAGTGAATATGTGCTTGTTCCAATTGCCAATAACATCGCCGACATGAACAGCGTTTATACCCTAAATGAAACAGGGGCTTTCATCTGGGAACAGATCGATGGAAAAAGAGACCTGAATGAGATAATACTGAAGCTTACGGGGGAATATGAAATTGATGAGCCAACTGCAAGGGAAGATGTTTTGAATTTCATTGACAGAATGCAGAAGTATTTGATTATAAATGAATAATTATCTTTTTTTAACAGGCCTCTCCCCATTCCGATAGCTATCGGAACTTCCCCTGGAGTGGGAGGGGCTTTAAACTTCCCCCTCTCACGCCGGGAGAGGGGGAAAGAGGGGGTGAGGTCGCAATAAAATAATATGAAATCATACACAATAAATATTGCAGACTACATAATTAAGCTTGTTTCGGCAGGTGATGGACCTGAGCTTGTGCCTTCAAAAAGATTCCTGGCAAACATCTGCAGTAATGAAAATTATGATGTCCTCATAAAAGTAAATTACGGCAAAGGACAAATGCCTGACAAGGCAGAAAAAGTCTTCCACGCTCCTTTTGTTGAGGAAATTAACGGAATTCCCGTGAGACATAAGGCAAACTTCTGGAGCGTATGGAAACAAGATAAGGACCTGTATATAAAAGCCGAATTCCCTTTATGCCCAGATGAGAGAAAGGCCCTTTTGAAGTTTTCTCTCGAAAGCAGGGAATGGAACTTGTGGATCGATTGCAGGGCAAATGATATCGATCCTCTCGAATATCCCCTCGACGGTCTCATCCTTTATTACCTGACTGTCAAAAGCAGGGATATACTTATACATGCATCCGGTGTGACTTTCAACAGCAAAGGATTCCTGTTCAGCGGTGTTTCTGGCAGGGGTAAGACTACAATAGCCGGGATCTGGGATAAGTATGGTGCAAAAGTGATCCATGATGACAGGCTTGTAATAAGAAAACGGCCTGAAGGATTTATTATGTACAATACCCCTGTTTATGCTAACGATATACCCTCAAAGGCTGTACTTGACAAATTGTTCCTGATCGATCACGGAACTACTAATGACATAATAAAAATCAGGGATGCGGTTGCGGTGAGCCTTGTTATGGCAAACTGCATCCAGCATAACTGGGGAGCTGAGATAATAAACAGGCTGCTTGAATCAGTAACCTTTTTGTGTGAGGCAGTCCCTGTTATGAAACTCAGCTTTGTGCCCGATAAAAGTGTTGCTGATTATATACTGAAAAATGGATAACAGAACCCGCAGCGGTGAAATATTAAAGAATGTGGGATTTGCCCTTCTGGAGGAAGGCAAGACAATACGGATAAAGGCTCATGGCTACAGCATGTACCCATCAATAAAGCCCGGATCAATACTTCTCATTGAACCCATATCGCTGAAAGGCAAACCTGTACCTGGTGAAATAATCGCCATCAAAAGGGAACAGGGGCTTATAGTTCACAGGCTCGTGAGAATTGTCTCAAAAGGAGGCATTACAAGCTATATCGCCAGGGGTGACAGCAACGCACTTGAAGATGCCCCAGTAATGCAGGGTAAGATTGCCGGCAGGATAGTGGGTGCCGAACCTAC
>CAZEYY010000146.1:0-7494 GCA_964516485.1 uncultured Rikenellaceae bacterium | reverse complement strand
TGAGTCGTGAGTCGTGAGTCGTTAGTCGTGAGTCGTTAGTCATTCAGGAATGATCCCCTCCTGGGAGGGGCAAGGAGTGGGTTTAGGATGTAATTTTATAAAATATGAAATTAAAGAACAACTTATTATCAGGGCTTTTACCATGTATTTTTCTGCTTGCAGCTTCTTGCACAGGTAAAAACCCGGAAATTACTTCTGCCGGATCAGAAATAGTGAAAGTAAAAGATGTTATTATTTACCAGGATACTATGTTTTACTCTGCCTTTCCATCGGTTGTCAAAAGACCTGACGGAGAGCTTGTTGTGGCTTTCAGAAGAGCTCCGGACAGAAAGATTTTCGGTGAGGGTGGATCAAGTCATGTAGACCCGAACAGCTACCTTGTTCTTGTCCGTTCGAAGAATGGAAGCGACTGGACAAAAGAGCCTGAGCTCATTTATTCTCACCCGTTTGGTGGATCACAGGACCCATGCCTGCTGCAGCTGAAGGACGGCACCCTGCTCTGTACCAGCTATGGCTGGGCCTTTGTACGTCCTGACGGAATACCAAACCTTAAAAAACCTTATGCTCCTGCAGGGGGTGCAATTTTCCTGGGGGGTTACCTTACAAGGTCAGACAATGGAGGCAAGTCATGGCAACCTGTTATCTATCCGACCCCTGTTCCAACAGAAGTATATTATAATGCTTACGGAATTAAGCTTCCAGCCTATAACAGGGGAGCCCTTTGGGAATATCACGATGGAAGAATACTCTGGGCTGTTGCTTCCTCCGATGAAAGAGGAGTTACTGCAGTTCACCTCATGACATCAAAGGACAAGGGACTTAACTGGGATTACTCCTGTCCTGTTGCAAAGGACGATTCTGTGACTTTCAATGAGACTTCACTTTATGAGACGCCGGGAGGTGACATTGTTGCCTTCCTGAGAACTGCAAATTATGACGACCAGGCTTGCATTGCCAGGTCCACTGACGGAGGAAAGACCTTCCAGCAATGGGAATCGATGGGCTTTCAGGGACACCCGTTGAATGCTATCCGCCTTCCGGATCAAAGAGTATTACTTACTTATGGCTACAGGCATCAGCCTTTCGGGATAAGGGCAAGGATTATGAATCCTGAATGCACTGATTATAAAACAGCTGAAGAGATCGTGCTTCGTGACGATGGCGGCAATGGTGATCTGGGATATACCTGGCCGGTGCTTATTGATGAAAAACATATTCTTGTTGTTTACTATTTCAACAAGGAAAACAAAACAAGGCATATTGCTGGTACAATACTTGAAATCAAATAATTAACCATTCAATATAATTGCAATGAAAGGAAAACACAGCGACTTGAAAGTGCTTTTTTCACTGGCTGCAATAATTGTTACAGCATCGGTATGCGCTCAGTCATACGATAAGGATTCAAAACCTGTTGCAAACGATTTCAAATGGCCTGAAGGAAAGAAAATGGCAATAAGCCTGACCTTTGATGACGCAAGGCTATCGCAGATAGATAAAGGGATCCCTCTTCTTGACAAATATGGAGTGAAAGGAACATTTTATGTCTCGCCCAATGCTGTAGCCCAGCGTCTTGACGGATGGAAAAAAGCAGTTAAAAACGGTCACGATATTGGTAATCACTCTGTTGTGCATCCATGCACCGGAAATTTTAAATGGGCACGCCAGAAAGCTCTTGAAGATTACACACTGCTTTCAATGAAGAGTGAGCTTGATTCAGCAAGCAACATAATAAACCAGCTGCTTGGCATAAGCCCTGCATCTTTTGCCTATCCCTGCGGTCAGAAATTTGTCGGGAAAGGTATTTATACCCAGAGCTATATTCCGGTAATTGCTGCAAAGTTTGAATCGGGACGCGGTTGGCTTGATGAGGCTGCCAATGACCCGTCATACTGTGATATGGCACAGCTCACCGGTGTAGAACTGGATGGCAAGACCTTTGACCAGATTCTAAAACTGATTGAAACAGCCAAAGCCTCAGGATTATGGCTGGTCCTTGCCGGACATGAGATGGATGCTGAGGGTGTACAGACATCAAGGCTTGAAACACTCGATGCTCTGTGTAAATATGCTTCTGATCCTTCGAATGGAATATGGATTGACAATGTACACAACATTGCTGCTTATGTAAAGGGAAAAAGAGGAGAACAGGCATACTCCGAAAAACCATTGTATATGAACCCTGTATACCCTGTCAGCATGAGGGTAAAAGACCTTCTGGGCAGGATGACCCTTGAAGAAAAAATCGGACAGATTAATATGCCTTGTGTATATGAAGGCCCTCTTGGCAGGAGCATTCAGGACAAAACAGCTGCTGTGAAAAAATTAACAGAAGGTACTTTTGAAACAATGCCGGGTCCGATAGGCGGTTTCTTTACACTTGCAAATACGATACTTCACGAGGGAACACTACAGCAGGCTTCTTTCTTTAATGATCTTCAAAAAACTGCAATTGAAAATACAAGGCTTGGCATTCCTTTGCTGCAGACAGAAGAAGGCACACATGGACTGATGTGCTCAGGAGGTACAATCTTCCCTGAAGGACTTGCTCTTGGCAGTACATGGAACCTGCCACTTATCAATAATATTTATACTGTAGCTGCACGGGAAGCCAGGTCAGTTGGCATCCATCAGATTTTCACACTTGTTGTTGAACCCAACAGGGATCCAAGACTTGGCAGAAACCAGGAGGGTTACAGTGAAGATCAGTGGTTCTGTGCTCAGATGGCAAAAACAATAGTCAATGCAGTTCAGGGCAATGATGTATCAGCATCCGACAAGGTCGTCGCCGGTCTCTGCCACTATCCGGGTCAGAGTCAGCCCACCAGCGGACTTGAAAGAGGCTCTATGGAATACTCCGAAAGAACAATGCGTGAAGTATTTCTTCCGCCCTGGGAAGCCGGTATTAAAGAGGCAGGCGCTCTTGGTGTTATGGCAACATATCCGGCAATTGACAGGATACCAACACATGGAAATGAGTTTATACTGACTAAAATACTAAGAGAAGAATATGGTTTTAAAGGCCTTGTGCTTAGCGAAGGCGGTGGACTTGGGACACTTTCATACATGAAGCTCGCCGGCAATGACGGAGAAGTCGGAGCCCTGGCACTGAAAGCCGGTCTGGATGTAGGTATATCGTATGAAGACGGTTATATAAAGCCAATGATAAATAATGTAAAGGAGGGAAAAGTCTCCATGGAACTGATTGACAGGGCTGTAACACGTGTCCTCGAACAGAAGTTCCGGCTCGGACTATTCGAACATCCTTATGTCGATCCTCAGAAAGCTATAAAAGTTACACATACAATTGAAAGTCAAGATCTTGCCCGTGAAGCATCAAGGGAAGGAATTGTGCTGCTGAAGAATGAAAAAAACACACTTCCCCTGAAAAAGAATCTCAGAAGCATTGCCGTAATAGGACCTAATGCAAATGATGAGAAGAACCAGCTCGGAGACTATACTTCAAAAGTGGTATTGCAGGATATTGTAACAGTACTTGAAGGTATCAGGGAAAAAGCAGGATCAAAAACTACAGTTAAATATATCAAGGGTTGTGATGTAATTGGTGAAGACAATAAGGATATCGCCGGCGCCAGAAAACTTGCAAAGGAATCGGATGTAGCTGTTGTGGTTCTTGGAGAGAATGAATGGCAGGCAGAAGGTAAAAAAGGGACAAATGGCGAAGGCTATGATGTTGCAAGCCTTGATCTTACAGGTTATCAGGAAGAGCTTCTGAAGGCTGTATATGAAACTGGAACACCTACAATTCTTGTGCTCATAAACGGAAGACCTCTGTCGGTGAGATGGGCCGCTGAAAAGATACCGGCAATAGTTGAAGCCTGGATTCCCGGTGAAAAAGGAGGACTTGCAATTGCAGATGTCCTCTTCGGTGACTGCAATCCAAGCGGAAAGCTAACAATCACGGTACCCAGACATTCAGGCCAGCTACCCTCCTACTATAATTACATGCCTGAAAAAGAACACTGGATAACTGAAGGCTGGGGCAAAGCTTATGCCGATATGCCTGCAACACCTCTTTGGGTATTTGGCCATGGACTGAGCTATACAACTTATGAGTATTCAAATCTTAAGATAAATCCTTCATCGACAGGTTTATATGGAGAAGTAAACGTGAGCATTGATGTAAAAAATACAGGTACTCTTGAAGGCAGGGAGGTTGTGCAACTCTATATAAGAGATCAGCTTGCCACAGTTACGGTTCCGGTTAAGGAACTAAGGGGATTCAGCAAAATAGCGCTGAAACCCGGTGAACAGAAAACAGTGTCATTCACATTGAAACATAATGATCTCGCACTGTATAACAAGCATCTTGAGAAGGTTGTTGAACCGGGAACCTTTGATGTAATGGTTGGCAGTTCATCACTTGATATCAGGGCAAAAGGAAGCTTTGAAATAAAACAGTAACAAATAATTATATCATGAAAAACATTTTAACAGGGAGTTTAGTATCTGTACTCATTCTGACTGCATCATTAAGCAGCTTTTCACAGAAAGGTTCTGCAGAAAAACAGCTTATCAAAATGGGAGCAGGTCAGGTAAACATAACACCACCGGCACCGACAGTAATGGCAGGTTATGCAGCAAGAACAAGCCCATCAACAGGTGTTCACGACAGCCTGTACGCTTCAGCTCTGTATTTTACTGACGACAAGGCAAAAAGCCTTATAATTTCAGCTGATCTTATCGGATTCACCTCAGCTTTTGTTGACGAGTTTAAGGTTGAACTTTCAAAAGCATCAGGGGTATTACCGGAGAATATTATGCTTGCAGCTGTCCATAATCATGGCGCTCCATCACCTCGTTCAACAGACAAGGATCCACTAAATACTGTACCTGTCTATGTTAAATTCCTGAAAGAAAGGCTTTTGTCTCTTGCAACCAATGTCACCAAAAATCCGGTTCCTGTTAAAATGGGAATAGCTAAAGGCGAATGCAGGATGAATGTTAACCGTAGAGCTCTTATTGCAGACGGAAGCATCTGGCTGGGAAGGAATCCTGAAGGTCCATGCGATCATGAACTTGTCGTTGCACGCTTTGAAGATATGAACAGCAAGCCTCTGGCAATACTTATTAACTGGCCATGCCACGGAACAGTAAGCGGAGGTGAAAACACACTTATAACAGGAGACTGGCCGGGAGCTGCAGCACGATATATTAAAAACAATGTTGGCAAAGAAGTCGTTGTGGCTGTCACTGTCGGTGCCTCGGGTGATATAAATCCATTATACGGGCCCGGTAAAAATTTCACAGAAATTGAAGCAACAGGATTCCATGTAGGAAGAGAAGCCTGCAGCATACTGGAGAACATTTCATGCTACCCGCTGAAGGAAATTAAAACTGTAAATACAAAAATATCATTCCCAGGTAAGAAACCCGGTGACAGCGATTTCCCCCAGAAAACTTATGAGCCTGCCCCTGATAATGAGATCAGACTTAGCGTATTCAAGATCGGAGAACTTGTTTTATCAGGCGTTTCCGGTGAACTTGTAAATGAAATAGGGATGAACATCAAGAACAGATCTCCATATTCAAATACAATTGTTGTTACCCATTGCAACGGATCAAGCGGCTATATCGTTGCAGACAAAATGTATCCTGAAGGAGGTTATGAGGTAAAGGTTACCCGCATGATGCCGGGTGTTGAAAAACCTCTTGCTGACAAATTTGTGGAACTGATACACCAGTTTTAACATCTGAGTGTTCCGGATAATCCGCGAAAATCTGCGCAATCTGCGGGAAATAAGAATTTATCCCGCAGATTACGCTGATCAGATTTTGATTAGTCAAGAGTCTTATATCCGAAAACCGGCTTAGCCTCGGTCTGGTGAAGATCAAATATTATTATTTCATTAAGCCCTTCACGTGTCCATGAATCAGGGCAGTATAATCTCTTTTGCGGTCCTATGTTCCAGTACCTTCCAAGGTTATGTCCGTTAACCCAGACAAGGCCTTTTGTATAGTTCGAAACATCAATGAAGGTATCTCCCTTTTCCTGTACCATGAAGCTTCCCTTGAAAATAATTCCGGGCTTATCCAGGTTTTTGCCTGTCGATCTCAGATCGTAAATAGCTTTTCTGTCCATCGGTAGTCGGAATACTTTCCAGTTCATAAGTGTCATTCCATTCAATGTGACACGATCAGTAATGCCTTTTCTGTCAATCAATTGCTGTGCAAAATTAATTCTCCCCATACCTTCAACAAGAATGTCGAGCACAGGATTTGCAACGTTGCTCACAGGCAGATCGATTGAATTCTCACCAAGACGGCGATCAATCTTACCAATGTATTCTCCGTTCAGAAAGACTGTAGCATAATCATGAAGTTCAGTTATTACAAGTTTGCCCGATTTATGACCTATAAGCTCAGTTCGGTAAAGCATAAAACCATAATCCTGATTGTAAGCTTCAAAAGGTTTAGGCTGGACTGAATTTTCAGGTTCAGGTAGTATGTTCCAGACAGAATTGAATGCCTGCAATCCAATGGCAGTCAGTTCAATTGCCGGTATTGGAGCCGGAACCGGAGGAAGTTTTTTACCTTTTGGCAGATATGACACCAGTAGCTTCCTCAATGCCTCATATTTTGGAGTTGGCTGGCCCTGCTCGTTAATCGGTGCATCATAATCATAGCTTGTAACATCAGGTTCATACCCTTTTCCTCCTGAATTTGCACCTGCAGTATATCCGAAATTGGTCCCACCATGTATAACATACAGGTTGAATGATTTCTTATTGTCCATAAGAAACTTAACTTCCCTGAGCAATTTGCCGGTATCAGGTCTTATCCATTCTTCACCCCAGTGTGTAAGCCATCCAGGGTAAGTTTCACTGCTGAAGACCGGTACACCCGGATTCATTTTAGCAGCCAGCTCAAAATCAGCAGGAGAGCTTCCTGGATCAAGTCCCACGGCACTGCCTGGTAATGAACCTGCCTCAAGCATGAATGTTGTTGCCCCGTCACCAGTGAAAGTAGGTACATCAATGCCGTTCTGAGCCCAGACTTCCTTCAGACGCTTAAGGTAATTCCTGTCATTACCGAAACTGCCATATTCATTTTCAATCTGTATCATGAGAAGCGGTCCGCCTTTTGTAACCATAAACGGCTTGATCACCTCAGACAGTTTTCCCATATATCGCTCAGCTGCAGCCATATAGCGCGGATCCATACATCTAAGTTTTATATCAGGTATCCTTAGAAGGTAAGGAGGAATGCCTCCAAGCTCCCATTCGGCACAGACATAGGGGCCCGGCCTGACAATCAGCCACATCTCCTCTTCCTGAACCAGCCGGAAGAATTCAGCAATATTATGATTGCCTGTTTCAAAATCATAAACACCTTCCTCTGTCTCATGATAATTCCAGAACAGGTAAGCAGAAATTGTATTGCAGCCCATTGCTTTAGCCATCTGTATCCTGTGCCTCCAGTATTCAGCCGGTATCCTGGCAGGATGCATCTCCCCGCTTATTATCTGAAAGG
>CAZEYY010000145.1:0-7549 GCA_964516485.1 uncultured Rikenellaceae bacterium | reverse complement strand
GGATGCCTTTTCTTATTGATTGTTTGCATTTTGTCGGCAATAACCAACAGTACATATTCCCAAAACATACCGGCTGCAGACAAAATAGAATATTCTGCAGGTCTCGGGATGATGATTTATCAATCAGGATATGGTATGAACAGTTCATTTGGAATTGAGGCAAACATCGGGAAACATATTAAAGGGCCGGTTAAATGGCAGGCTGGCTTGAGATTAGGTGTCAATCCAGTTCTTCCTGAAGCTTTTTTCAGACTTCTTCTGACACAAAAATTCGGAAGATGGAAACCATCAGTCGGTTTGGAAAATGGCATCTCAAAAAGGGCATATTTTGATAAAAATTCAAACCTGCTGAAAGAAACCCGGGAAGCAATGAACAGCAGCACCGGAATTTTCTATGTATCGTCTCATTCTGAATTACTTGCATTCCAGATTAATTCTAAACTGGTAGTAAGCATACTTGAAATTGACTTTGGAACACATTACAGGAATCTTGGCAGAACATTAAGATTGCAAACAACTCTGTTAAGGTTAAACATGTCATTCTAAAACCGCGGCATATGAAGCTTAAATCAGTATTTATTCTCATCGGTTTCGGACTGCTTGTTTCATGTACGAAAGAAGCGCCCACAATTGAAAACAAGGAAAGTATCCTGGCTTTATCAAATTCAATTGAGAAAGACAGGGTACTCCAATGGGTTGAACAATTATATGATATCCACATAAATGACACTCCTTTAAGTAATGAAGGATTTCCTCCGGGGGAATTATTTCCTTCCGGTCATCTCACCCGTTCTGCTGTAGTAGGAGCTGTTGCGGGCGCCTTATCCGATATGGGGTACGAGTCTGACACGATAGCGCTGGGGAAGGAACCTCCAATAGCATACAATGTAGTCGCTGAACATAAAGGCACTCTTTTCCCGGAAGATGTTGTCCTGGTAGCCTGTCATCTGGACGCCTTTTACGGGGGTGCTGACGATAATACCTCGGCTGTTGCCGCCATGCTTGAAATTGCACGAGCGGCAAGGAGCTTTTCCTTTGCAAGGACCATCCGTTTCATTGCTTTTGATCTCGAAGAATTAGGCTCGGTGGGAAGCACAAGGTATATTGAAGCAGGATATGCCAGTGATGTCCGCTCCGCAATAGTGATGGATCTGCTTGGTTATTCGTCAACCGAACCTGACAGCCAGAAAGATATTCTTGGAGTGAAAACGCCTGATACCGGGGATTTCATATTTGTTGCCGGTAACAATAAATCATCTGATGCGATTCAGAGCATTATCAATCTCGACAATACTTCAGCAATAAGCAAATCAGTCGGTGTAATCACCCCGGGAGACGGGACATATTTCATGTCATCGATCTTTATGCGGAGCGATCATGGATTAATGTGGTATAAAGGGATCCCTGCCGTTTTTTTTACCGACGGGGCAAATTTCAGAAATCCTAACTATCATTTAAGTTCTGACAGACCGGAAACCCTGAATGAAGAGTTTCTGGCCAATAACACAAAGCTTGTTGCAGCTGCAGTTGCACTTTTAGCCGAAATACAACCATGAAAAGGATAGTACTCATTTGGGCCCTCTTTTATATAACATCAGCTGCCCATTCTCAAAAATCAGGTGAGTGGAATTCATACATCCGGCAAAGCGGGCTGTATTATTCCTCCCCTAACATTACAATGGCTGGGGCAGGGATTGGAGCGGGTGTTGGAATTAACTTCCATAAGAACCTTTTAGCCCAGGCTGATTTGAATATTTACTGGATAAACGGTAATGCATTTTCAGCGCATTTTTCAGCAGGATACAAAAAAAGTGGAACGTGGTCACCGGCTCTGTTTATTAACACTTCAGTCCTGTGGGGATCCGGAACGGAGATTCTGCTTGATGATGGCAGCAGACCGGCTAACATGATCAATGCAGTTGGTCTGGAAGTTGCACCGCTGCGGTTTGAAAATGAAAAGGGATTTGTATCTGCCCTGGAACTGGGCTATGGGATTGGAAGATATCAGGGAAAATACATTGAATTTACCCTTCTGAAAATCGGGATTAAATTCTGATTGAAATTCGTTAACATTGAAATCGAAAAGGAGCCACAAACCAACGGATTTAATCATTTATAATCCATGGAAGGCAATAAGGTATTTCTGCTAACCGGCATTTCGCAGGGATTTAAAGGTATTTCCTGCCAAACAAGAAACTGAAGATGAGCATCACTTTTATAACAAACGATCAGCTGTATAAACAAGCCATTGAGCCCGTGGCCTTAGCATCCTCATTCGTCTGGATCGGAACCGCCGACATAAAAGACCTCCATGTTCACAATAAAGGATCCGTTCAGTCATTTCTGGCTGTTCTTGATGGTCTGGTGAAAAGGAAAGTGGCCATCCGTCTGTTGCACGCCAAAGAACCCGGACCCAATTTCAGGAAGAGCTTTGACAAATATCCCATGCTGTGGGATAGCATGGAAAGGCAATTATGTCCGAGGGTGCATTTCAAGCAAATAATTATTGACGGCAAATTTGCCTATTCCGGCTCTGCAAATCTCACCGGTGCAGGTCTTGGTATAAAGAGTTCCAACACCCGGAATTTCGAAGCCGGATTTGTAACAAACGACTTGAAAATCGTTGAAGCAATTATGAATCAGTTTGATGAAGTATGGCTGGGTAAATATTGCAAGGACTGCAAGCGAAAGCAATATTGCCAGGATCCGATATTGTAAACCGGCTGCAGTGAGAAACAGAGTTTAGATAATGATAAACATGATAAAAGTTAATAATCTGGAATTCACCTATAAAAAAACTCAGAAAAAGGCCATCCATGATTTGAATTTTGACATTCAGGAAGGTGAAATATTTGGATTTTTAGGCCCGAACGGCGCCGGAAAAACAACGACCCAGAGGCTTATAATCGGATTGCTGAGAAATTACAAAGGGCATATTGAAGTGCTGGGGAAGGAAAGGAATCAATGGGGTAAGGAATTCTATGAGCAAACCGGAGTAGCGTTTGATTTTCCTAACCTCTATTTGAAACTGACGGCAAAAGAAAATTTACAGCTCATTGGAGCTTATTACAAGAGCAGGACAGAAGATCCTGACAAGCTGCTTGACCGTGTCGGACTTCTTCCCGACAGAGACGTTCGTGTGGAAGGCTTCTCAAAAGGGATGAAAATGAGATTGAATTTCATCCGTTCAATTATGCATCAGCCGAGCCTCATGTTCTTCGACGAACCCACCTCAGGTCTCGATCCTGTGAATGCTCACATCATCAAGGAAATAATCCTGGATCAAAAGTCTGCCGGCAGGACGGTTTTTCTTACAACCCACAACATGACAGATGCCGAACATTTATGCGACCGGGTGGCCTTTATTGTCGATGGTCAGATAGTTGTTACCGGTTCCCCCAAGGCTCTGATGATCGAACACGGCAAACGCAGGGTGAAAGTGGAATATCAGCTTGACAGCAAGCTGCTTGAAAAGGAATTTGAGATGCAGAATCTTGCGGGGAACAGAGAGTTTCTGGATATACTTGAAACCAACAATATAAAGACCATTCACAGTTGCGAGGCGACACTTGAGGATATTTTCATCAAACTGACAGGGAGGAATCTGCAATGAGGTTGCTTAATGCAATTTGGGCGGATATGCGTTTTCAGTGGAAACAGGGATTCTATCTCGTATATATCCTAATTACAATCATTTATTTAATCATCCTTTCGTTTTTACCAGAGGATGTATTATCAATTGCATTGCCTCTTGTGGTTTATTCTGATCCCTCCGTGCTGGGATTGTTTTTCATTGGCGGAATTATCATGCTGGAGAAAACACAGGGGGTGTTGTCTGTCCTGATGGTTTCACCGCTGCGAACGACTGAATATGTACTTTCAAAGGTCATATCACTGGCTCTGGTGTCTGTACTGGCTGCTTTTGCCATAACGGGTTTCAGCAATTACGGAAATGTTAACTGGTTCCTGCTGTTTCTGTCAACGATACTTACATCAGGCATTTTTACAATGTGCGGAATAGTAATAAATGCCGGTTGCGAAACCGTTAACCAGTACATGATAAAGACAATCCCGTACATGCTGCTTTTCGTCCTGCCCTGTCTGTCACTGATAGGATTTCCCGGGTCGTGGCTATTCACAATTGTTCCAAGTGTTGCGGCCCTTCGGCTGATGCTGGGCGCATATGCGGGAATACCCCTGTATGAGGCGAGTGCATTGATCTTTTACCTGATTGTAGTGAATTATTTGTGTCTGCGATGGACAATACGGGTTTTTGAAAACAGAATTATTTATCAGGATTAAATTATTATGCTGCGAATCACTCATTTAAGAAACGATCTGAAGCAGATCATGCGTGATCCCATCATGGCGGCGTTGATGTTTGCTCCCCTGTTTCTGATCACTGTGTTCAAATTGATTGTTGTACTGTTGGTTCCATTCATACTGACTCGCACCGGATTTGATGCAGGTCCCTATATGGATTATGTATTTGTCTTTGTTATAATGATGTGCGGAGCCTTGCTGGGAATTGTCACCGGCTTTATGATGATAGATGAACGGGATGGACACATAAGTGAGCTCATGTCAGTTACCCCTTTGGGAAGAGAAGGTTACCTGTTTAACAGGCTTCTGTTTGCTGCAGTATCATCATTTATATACAGCCTACTCGGCTATTATGTGTTAGGTATTGTAGAACTCCCAATTATTGCCGTACTGTTTGCCGCTTTTCTGGCATCGAATTACTCCATTGTAATCGGCCTGCTAATCTTCTCTTTTGCAGATGACAAAGTAAAGGGTCTCACATTTGCCAAAGCAATCAATGCATTAAGTATCTTCGCTTTTACCGATTTACTTTCACTGAAGTGGCTTACAATACTGTCATGGTTCTTCCCTCCATACTGGATTACGCAGGTTGTACGATTTCCCCATTCATTTATAAATTACGGACTGGCATTTCTTGTCAACCTGGGGTGGCTTGTATTATTAATCAGACATTACTGGAAGAGAGAGTCTTAAAGCTTCGAAGGACAAAGGCAATCATGCACTGCCCGTTGCTATAGATTCCTTATCCCGGTACAGATATGGTCCGGTAGTATACTAATTCCCAGAAACGTTCAGATGATTCCTGACTTATGACGCTTTCAAAATTTAGTCTGGATTATGTTATTTTACCACTGATTTCACGGAGAGCACGGGTAAATCACGGATTGTCTCAAATAATAACATCCGTGATCTTATCCGTGAAACCCGTGAAACCCGTGGTGAAATAATTCATGACGAGACTCCTCCCCAATAGATATTTCCCATAACTTTATAGGTATAAACATCGCACTTATGAAAAAGCCCAGACTCATTATCAGCGGCATTTCAGCAGTCCTGATTCTTGCAGCTCTGTTTTTCATAGACTACAGGCATTTCTTCTCAAGATCAAACCTGGCGGCCTTCCTCGGGATTTGCGCAATGATATTCAATATTGTTGCAATGATTTTGTCGAACCGGCATGAATCGAGCGAAAGCTCAAACTAAGATTCTATGGCGGGTATATCTAAAAGGTTACAAAGACTAATCAGGATCAAAGCCGGTAAGTTATCCGATCATTTTCAAAGGCTTGACAAAGGGCAGAAAATATTTATTGACGGAAAACCCTTTGTAAAAGTAAAGCTCCGGTTTGTTGACACTTTTGATTTCAACACAACTCGTTATATCGATCAGCTTGAAAAATGCATTGAATCCCATAAAACTAAAATAGAAACCCTGACAGAAACAAATGAGCATTATAAACGAAAGATCGAGGATCTGCAAAATCTCAATATCAATTTGGTTAGAGACACAAAAACAAAAATCAAAGAATATAGCAACTCCATCACAGATCTTATAAACAGACTTAAAACCAGCGATGCCACAATAACCGAACTTAATAAAACAATCAAGGAATCAAATCCATTATACGATTTCCTCAAACAACAGATTGTAGAACTGGAATCGAAAATAAAGACAAAGGACATTCGGATAAGATCGCTTGAAGCAGAACTGGAACATATTAAATCATCCAGAAAATTCAATGTCATGACCAGGATGGAAGTTAATAAGCTTAAAAGAAGCCCCGACAAAAGCCTTTATTCTATCTTCTTAAAAAACAAGGAGATAGATGAGAAAGAAAAGTTAATTAAAATCCTGACAAACAAACAGAAAGAATATATTGGAAAAATCGAAGCTCTTAAAAAGGAAAATGATTCCCTGAGAAGAACTGATCAGCCCCAATGAATAAACATACCTGAATTGATAGTTAGCATTTACGGAAAACAGGCCTCCCACGGGGGAATATCCCCAATAGGGTTTACCCTGGTGTTAAAGGTCATTGAAAAGTCAGAACCCGTTATTAAATTGTTTGTCATTAAAACAACATACATAAATTTCAAACGAACCATCCATGCTTAGATCTGATTTCTGCAAATCATTGCTTACCCCGGGAATAGCCTGCGGTTGTGTAATGGGCCTTGGACCAGCCGGGGTTTTGGGAAACATAATCCCGGCAAGCAATCCTGAAGAGAATCCAAATGAAACCCCATGCAGCGAAAAAATAGAATTTGCCCAGAAGTGGGTTAAACGATTCTTTGAGATAGTCGATCAGCAGCTCGATGAAGAAACACGGACAAAATTAATGCAGTCGAATGGCGCCGCCTGTGCTGCAGGAGCTTATGGTGCACAAACCGATGACAAACCGGCAACATCCGAAGAGATCGACAAACTGATCACTGAATGGCAGGAAAAAATGGGAAAAGAAAATATCTACCGCGAGGGAGGTACGGTTTTTTTCAACTACGTCGGAAACTCCAAAGGGTTAAAAATATCCGACGGATACTGCCTCTGTCCCCTGATAGAAAATAAACCGGAGACTCTTAGTGCTACTTACTGCCAGTGCTCGGCCGGCTATGTCGGTTATATGTTTCAGAAACTCATCACTCATAAACCCGTTCAGGTGGAGCTGCTTGAATCATTAAGATCCGGTGGAAAAGCCTGCAGATTCAAGGTGGTTCTCTAGCCTCTGTTTCGTATATTTACAGTCAGAAAATCGTTTGTTGAAACGGAAGTATAACTTTATTACAGTAATAAATGGAAGACAGGCATCCAGATCAGCTGCTCAGGGATCCGGCCCAGGAGCCCGGCGAAAAGTTGTTCAGGGAAATTTTGAGTGAACAGCTTTCCCAGACATACGAAGAACTTCTGAAAATTGTTTCGGAAATGGGGCTTTCATCTGAATGGCGTTATTACAATGACGGCAAAGCGTGGCTTTGCAAAATAACCCATAAGAAGAAAACAGTTGCGTGGCTTTCACTCTGGAAAAACACAATCAAAACAGGTTTTTACTTTACAGAGAAAACAGGCGCCGGAATAAAAAGTCTGGATATTGACAATAAATTAAAATCTTCATTTTCACAGAATAAGTCAATCGGCAAACTAATACCACTTACACTTGAAATTGACAGAAAGGACAAACTGGAAGATTTCAGAAAAATCGCCGGATATAAAATGGCGTTGAAATGAGAAA
>CAZEYY010000144.1:0-7584 GCA_964516485.1 uncultured Rikenellaceae bacterium | reverse complement strand
ACAATTGATATAGTCATTTTCCTCTTATATCTTGGAGGTATTGTTCTTTTCGGAAGCACCTTTTATAATAAAAACAGGTCTTCTGAAACATTTACAACGGGAAACAAGAGAATACCAACCTGGGTAATCTCAATGTCCATTTTCGCCACATTTGTCAGCAGCATAAGTTATATAGCATTGCCCGGCCAGGCATTCCTGACAAACTGGAATCCGTTTGTCTTCAGCCTGTCATTGCCCGTTGCTGCATACATGACAGTTAGATTTTTTGTTCCTCTCTACAGGAAAGTCAATAGCCCGTCGGCTTATACCTATCTTGAATTTAGGTTCGGACCCTGGGCAAAATACTATGCATCAGCAATGTACCTGTTTACCCAGCTTATGAGGACAGGGACAATTTTGTTTCTTCTGGCTCTGACGCTTAATATCATATCAGGTTGGGACATGATTACTGTTATAATAATAACAGGACTGAGCGTAATGATTTATGCGATTCTGGGAGGTATACAGGCAGTTATATGGACCGATGCCATACAGGGATTAATACTTATTGCAGGGGCAGTGGTTACATTGATAGTAATTCTGTTATCGATGCCGGAAGGTACGGGACAGGTCTTTTCAATAGCTTCTGAAAATAGCAAATTCAGTCTTGGCAGTTTCGGGTCATCACTTAGCGAATCAACATTCTGGGTGGTTCTGATATACGGGTTATTCATAAATCTCCAGAATTTTGGCATCGACCAGAACTATATCCAGCGATACCTGACTGCTTCATCTGATAAAGAGGCCAAAAGATCTGCATTGTGGGGCGGTTTGATTTATATACCTGTATCAATGCTGTTTCTGCTTATCGGAACAGCTCTTTTCAGTTACTACAAGGTGAATACAGGAATGCTGCCTGATAATTTTCAGGCAGACAGGATACTGCCTTTCTTTATTGTTCACAACCTTCCGGTCGGTCTTAAAGGCATCCTTATTGCATCAATATTTGCAGCAGGAATGAGCACAGTATCTACAAGTATAAATAGCTCAGCCACAGTTATTCTGAATGACTATTTCAAAAAGAAAACAAGCCCGGAACGAAAAGGAAAAAGTGAAATGATGATACTGTACGTTTCATCATTCGTCTTCAGTCTTGTATCAATTGGTATCGCTGTAGCAATGATAGGTGTTCAGAGTGCACTTGAAGCATGGTGGAAGCTGGCGTCAGTTTTCAGCGGTGGCATGCTGGGACTATTCCTCCTGGGATTTTTTACCGAAAAGACCGGAAATAAATCTGCAGTTGCAGGTGTTGTACTTGGTATCCTTGTTATTGGATGGATGAGCCTCTCCCCTGTTTTATTCAAAGATACTGACATGCAATACCTTGCGAGTCCTTTCCACAGCTATCTCTCAATTGTATTCGGCACTATGACTATCTTTATTACCGGCTTCCTGCTCGGACTTGTAACTAAATCATTGAGAAAAAAGAATGACTTATGAATCCGATTCAACGCATATTAAAATTAAACCTGCTAAACAGAAAATCAGCTGGTCTGATACTGATCCTGTCCATCCTGTCAGTTAATCAGAATATTATAAGTCAGTCAGTTAAAGTACCGGGAGTGATAATTGATTACCTGAAACCTTCAGAAAAAGTCTATGTAGGATCTCCTGGTATATGCATACTTCCTGACGGTTCATATATTGCTTCACATGATCATTTTGGACCGGGAAGCACTGAGTTTGAGTGTGCTCTTACTGCTGTTTTCAGATCAGATGACAAAGGAAAGACATGGAAGAAGATCTCGGAGATAAAGGGTCAGTTCTGGTCAAATCTTTTTGAGTTGAACGGAGCAGTTTATATAATGGGTACCTGGAAGCATCACGGGAATCTCGTTATCAGGAAATCAGTTGACGGAGGCAAAACATGGACTGAACCAACAGATGGAAAAACAGGACTCTTAAGAGAAGGTGAATATCATACAGCCCCAATGCCGGTTCTTATCTGGAACAACATAATATGGAGAGCAGTTGAAAATGCAAAAGCGCCTACACAGGAATGGGGAAAAAGATATAGTGCAATGGTTTTTTCAGCGTCTGTAAATTCTGATCTTCTGAACTCAGGAAGCTGGGCTGAGACAAATGCGCTTCCATTCAACCAGTTATACCTTGATGGCAGGTTTATGGGCTGGCTTGAAGGCAATGCAGTTGCTGATCCACAGGGAAATATTGTGGATATGCTGAGAGTAGCCACCTCTGAAAATGGCCGCGATCTTGCAGCCTTTGTGAAAATATCCACGGACGGACTTAAGGCTTCATTTGATCCTGCCTCCGGATTCATCGATTTTGCCGGTGGTGCCAGGAAATTTTCTGTCAGATATGATGAGAAATCAAAACTTTACTGGACAATATCGAATATGATATCAGACGGTCACACGGACATAAATGCCGGTTCTGTAAGAAACAAACTGGTTCTAAAAAGTTCGTGGGATCTGATCAACTGGAATATTAATGAAATTTTGCTATATCATCCTGATATTCTGAAACATGGATTCCAGTATGTCGACTGGCTGTTTGACGGAAAAGATATAATATATGTTTCCAGAACAGCATTTGATGATAATCTGACAGGTGCTGCAAACTTTCATGATGCCAATTACATGACTTTTCACAGAATAAAGAATTTCAGGAAACTGTCGGGAAAAATTATCCGATAGGAATATTTTCAGATATCCATCTCAACCACAGTAATTCCTGATCCACCGAATTCAAGGTGTTCATCCCTGAAAGTTTTGACAACATCACTTGTTGCAAGATAGTCTCTGATAAGCTGGCGGAGTATCCCGTTACCTTTTCCATGCAGGATCCTGAGATGTCTGTGACGCACAATCAGTGCATTGTCAATTAACTCCTGTACCCGGTTAATAGCTTCCTCGCCTCTGACCCCGCGGATATCTATCTCAGGTGAAAATGTAATATTTCTCTGTACAAGTCCGGGATCATTCCCGCGTAAAGGCATATTCGATTTAAGGCTTTTTTTAAGCTCCGCCCTGCTTATTCTCTCAATCCTGTCAAGCGGCACCTGAAACCTCAGGCTTCCGGTCTCTACTTCTGCTTTCTTTCCTTTTACTGAAATAATCTCACCTGCTGCCAGTGTATCGATCATTCTGACTGCGTCACCTGGTTTTAACGGCTGATCCTTTTCCTTCTCAGCCTGCTCATCTTTCTCAGGTTCCTTTTCCTTTTTAATTTTTCTTACCCTGGAATTAAGGACAGCTACCTTCTGCTCGGCTGGGGTTATTACCGGTTTTAATTCATCATCAACAAGCTCCCTGAATTCTTCAAGCTGTTGTCTGACCTCCTTTGTCTTTTCCTTTTCTGCCTGAGCTTCCTTAATCTGCCTTATTGTGTTCTCTATTATACGGTTTGACTCGCTGAGCATCTTCTGAGCTTCATCTTTTGCCTTTGAGATGATCTCTTTCCTGGCATTTTTTGCACTCGACAGTTCACTTTCATATTCTGACATCAGTTCCTCAAGACGCTTTTCATGCTGTCGTATGCTCTGGCGCTTTGTTTCCCAGTATCTTTTATCGCGTGCAATATCCTTCAGATGCCTGTCGTAGTTAATATTCTTAACCCCTGCTTTTTCAGAGGCAGCATTGAGTATTTCCTCGGGCAGACCAATCTTGCGTGCAATCTCAAAGGCAAATGAGCTTCCTGGCTTGCCCGTAATCAACTGAAACAGAGGCTGCATCAGGTGATTATCAAAGGCCATTGCACCGTTAATTATTCCCGGAGTGAGAGAGGCAAAATGTTTCAGGTTGGTATAATGTGTTGTTATCACGCCAAATACCTTCTTCCTGTTGAGTTCTCCCAGAATTGCCTCTGCAATCGATCCTCCAAGCATAGGTTCGGTACCTGTTCCAAATTCATCTATGAGGATCAGTGACTTTTCATTCCCGTTCCTCAGGAAATGCTTCATGTTTATAAGATGAGAACTATAGGTACTAAGATCATTATCAATGCTTTGCTCATCTCCGATATCGATAAGGATATTGCTGAATATGCCTGCTTCAGAACCTTCACCAACAGGTACGGTAAGGCCGCACTGAAGCATGTACTGAAGCAATCCGACTGTTTTCAGGCATACAGACTTACCTCCTGCATTTGGTCCTGAAATCAGAAGTATCCTGTCCTTTTCATCAAGAATCATGTCGAGAGGAACCACTTTTCTGCCTGGGGTTTTCTTAAAGGACAGGTGTAAAAGCGGATGCACAGCTTTCTTCCACATTATCACCGGACTGGAGTTCAATCCCGGCTTAATGGACTGCAGAATGTTGCAGAGTATTGCCTTTGACCTGAGAAAATCAATTTCTCCCAGAAACAGGTTCGCCTCAAGCAGATCATCTATATAGGGCCTGATATCGTCAGCAAAAGAGGTAAGTATCCTTACAATTTCACGTTTCTCCTCATACTCAAGCTCTATAATATCATTGTTCATCTCAACAATTTCTTCCGGCTCAATGAAAACTGTTTTTCCGGAAGCAGACTGGTCATGAATAAGACCTCTTATTTTCCTTTTATCGTATGAACTTACAGGAATAACACCCCGTCCATTACGGATTGAGGTTGTTGTATCAGAATCCACGAATCCTTCAGCCTGTGCTTGTTTCAGAATCGATTGCAGCCTTTTTGAAACTGCGATATTTTTCCCGATCAGTTCAGATCTTATTTCCTTAAGTTTTGGAGATGCATTGTCCTTTATAATTCCTTTTCTGTCAACAATCCTGTCGGCTGCTTCAAGCACATAAGGATAATTCTTTACTCCGTTGCACCTGGACCTGAGAACCGGATATTTCTCGGCTTCCCTGCTTCTGAAGAAATTCAGAATAGCTTTTACAGTTTCAAGTGAACGCTTCAGGTCGAATATCTCATGCACTTCAGGAAAAGTGCCTTCAATTCTGATCTTCTGAAGACAGTCTGATATTTTATAATAGTGTTCCGACGGGAAAAAATCTTCAAGAGTAAGTATCTGCTGGAATTCGTAAGTTGCTGATAATTCTCTTGTAAGAAACTCATAATCATCCGAATACTTAATATCATCAACCTTCTCAATCCCCATAGGACTCAGACATCGCTCCTTCAGCAAGTCGCGTATCCTGTCAAAACCAATCTTGTATTCGAAATTTTCCGGATAAATCATTTCATTGAAAAAGATAAAAGACAAAAGTTAAAAGACAAAAGTTAAAAGACAAAAGTAAGAAGACAAAAGTAATAAAAATGAGGAAGGCGGAAGGCAGAAGGTGGAAGGTAAAGATTATAAATCTTAAAAAGATGTTATCTTGTAAGGCCAAAATAGTATTATACTGATCCTGATGATTTCTTAGTGTCTGAGAGCCTTTGTGGCATATAAAATTATTGCCACCAGGCCACCAGGACACCAGGACACAAAGGTTCACAAAGAGAAAAGATAACAAAAAACATAATTATGAAAAAGAAGTTAATTAAAATTATTATTATCAATTACTTATTACTTGTATCCCTATCATTTAATGCCTTGTGTCAGATACCTGAACACATTCCGCTTCCGGAACATCCCAGACCTGATTTTCAGAGGGAAATGTGGCAAAACCTCAACGGAGTCTGGTCGTTCAGATTTGATGCTGCCAATTCCGGAGAAAGAGATCAATGGTTTAATAATCCCGAAAAATTTGACAGGAAAATACTTGTACCTTTTCCATGGGGATCAAAGCTTTCCGGCGTAAACAATGAGGCTGAAATTGGATGGTACAGCCGGGAAATTGAAGTACCTGCATCATGGGATGGAAAAAAGGTATTCATAATTTTCGGTGCAAGCGACTGGATTACAACAGCATGGCTCGACGGCCAGAAGCTCGGAACATTTCAGGGCGGCTATACTCCTTTTGAATTCGAACTTACACAATACCTGAAAAAAGGAACAAGGCAGAAACTTGTTGTAAGGGTTGATGACTCTCCGTTTCAATATAAACTTGAGGGAAAACAGGGCTATGGGCAGGCTAAAGGAATCTGGCAGACTGTATATCTTGAGGCAAGAGGACAGAATTACATAAAGAGCCTGCATTTTACACCCGATATTGATCAGAAAATTGTAACTGTAAGAATTATTGCAAGTCAGCCCGCAACAACTGACACGGAGGTAAAAATCAAACTTCTTAACGGGCAGCAGTTAAAACCGGAAACTATTCAGAAATTAAAAAAAGGAAGTCTTGAAGCAACAATAAAAATCCCAATTGTCAATATGACCTTATGGGAGCTTGATAATCCTTTTCTGTATGAAGCCGAAGCTTCTGTTATTGAGAAAAAGGCTGAGAGCGACAAAGTCAGGAGCTATTTTGGTATGAGGAAAATAAGCATTACAAGGCTTCCCGGGCTTAACTACCCTTATGTGGCCTTAAATAACAAACCTGTGTACCTGAAGATGTGCCTTGATCAGTCATACCATCCTGAAGGATTTTACACCTTCCCTTCCGATGAATTCATGAAAGAAGAGATCTTGCGTTCAAAACGTATAGGACTGAACACCAACAGGATACATATTAAAGTTGAAGTTCCCAGAAAACTGTACTGGGCCGACAGGCTCGGACTGCTAATAATGGCTGATGTACCTAACTTCTGGGGCGAACCAGGACCAGAGGCACAGAAGGAACATTATGTCGCCATGACAGGGATGATTGAAAGGGATTATAATCATCCGTCAATATTCCAATGGGTGCTTTTCAATGAAACCTGGGGACTATTCACAGAGAAAAAAGAGCCAAAGAAAGAAAGACTGTACCTGCCTGAAACACAGACCTGGGTCGAAAGCCTTTACAAGCAGGCTAAAGAACTTGATCCGACAAGGCTTGTAGAAGATAATTCAGCCTGCAACTATGACCATGTTGCTTCTGATGTAAACAGCTGGCACGTATATATTCCAGGGTATGACTGGAAAAAGCATCTTGATGAAGTTGTTACAAATACCTACCCGGGCTCAAAATGGAATTTCATCGGTGGCCGGACACAGGGAGAACAGCCTCTGTACAACAGTGAATGCGGAAACGTATGGGGCTATAACGGAAGTACTGGTGACGTAGACTGGAGCTGGGATTACCATCTGATGATGAACGAGTTCAGAAGTCATCCAAAAATATCAGGATGGCTGTACACGGAACACCATGATGTTATAAACGAATGGAACGGCTACTACAAATATGATCGTACTGATAAATATTCAGGTCTGGGAGATCTTGTTCCCGGCATGACACTTAATGATCTCCACAGTGACATTTATACTTCTGTTTCAGGTCCTTTGTGCCGGAATGTTAAACCATCCGAAAAAATAAGTCTGCCTGTATTCACATCCTTCATGTCTGATGCAGATCACGGCGAAAAACTTATTGTCAGAACCTCATTATACGGATGGGATAAACTTGGCAATTACTGGACAGGTGCTGCCGCATCATTAACTGTCCCGTATAAAAAATGGGATGCCAGGGAAGCAGGAAATATAGATATTTTAATACCTGACAAACAAGGACTTGCAATACTGTCAGTTATCACGGAAGATGTAAGCGGCAGAATACT
>CAZEYY010000143.1:0-7800 GCA_964516485.1 uncultured Rikenellaceae bacterium | reverse complement strand
ACTTAAAGTCAACGGCAACCACCTCCTCACCATAAACACCACCGATATAAGAACAGCCCTCCCCAGAGCATTCATCCACTTCCTGATTGTTCTTCCCATCCTGCTGAAAAGATCCAGAAGATCTATCTCATCATTCCTTACCGGCCTGTTTGTCGTATCTTCAGACATATTCTTAATATTGACTTGTTTATACAAATATACTTAAAATTGAATCTGATAAATTCTTCAGATTCTTATCTTCCATCAATTCTAAACTTTTTACTTTTATCTTTTTCCTTTTATCTTTTTCCTTTTGTCTTTTATCTTTTATCTTAGATTCTATATAGTTTTTAACACCTTCAAAGCCAGCTCTTTCATCAGCGGCTTGTAATCGCCAACAAACTCCCCGGTAAACCTGTTGCCGATAATCAGGCAGATTGTCAATGCTTTATGACCAAGCAGGCCTGACAATCCATAGATGGCAGAACTTTCCATTTCATAGTTGCATAGATGCCTGCCCCTGAACTCAAACTCAGCCAGCTTGCCATTGATCTCATGATCAAAAGTCTCAAGCCTTAACTTCCTTCCCTGCGGCGCGTAAAAGCCTGGTGCCGAAATTGTTATTCCTTTAATAAAATTCTCGTTTTTAAACAGTTCAATCAGATCCCTGTTCGCATTTACTGCATAGGGATAGGAGAGGGTATCTGGCCATTCAATATACATTGTAAGATAATCCGAAAGCGACGTGTCAAGAAGCCAGTCATATCCTTCATAAAAGTGAAGCAAACCGTCAAAGCCTATTGCTGTTTCAGTAAGTACTGCAGAACCAGCCGGTATATCCGCTCTTAATCCTCCAGAGGTGCCTATGCGCACAAATGAAAGCGAAGTAAGGTCCTCCTTAGGCAGCCCTGTCGCTAAATCAATATTCACGAGCGCGTCAAGCTCATTGACAAGTATATCAATATTGTCAGTTCCAATCCCAGATGATATTACAGTAATCTCCTGATTGTCAAAGCTCCCTGTAATTGTTTTGAATTCCCTGTTTTCTTTTCTTACCCGGATCTCCTCAAACATTGAGCCTATCATCTCAACCCTGCCGGGATCACCAACTATTATTATTTTATTCGAAATATCCTGCGGCAGGAGATTCAGATGAAAAATGCTCCCGTCTTTGTTCAAAATCAATTCAGTCTTCTTGTCCATCCGGAAAATAAAAGTCCGAATTTACAATAAACCGTTGATACTGCAAAATTAGTGATTGGCAATCAGTAAGCGGGTCGTTGTAAAAATGCAGTTGGCAGTTGGCAGTGGGCAAAGAGTTTATGTTGAGCGTCGGAGGAGGAATCCTTATCTTTTTGCTATGTATCAACAATTTAGGTATTTAGGGAGTGCGTAGGCTAACCGGAAATGGCGCGAACTTCAGCCTTTTTGGGGCGCGTGATGCATAGGGCATTTTGCCCAAAAAGGCTGAAGTTATCATTTCCGGCGGCCTTTTTCTTTGGTTCGTTTCTTTTTGGACGAACAAAAAGAAATGAACAAGTATATTCAAAAGAAAGTGTGCTTTTGATATGCCTTGGCAAGTGGGGAGGTCATTTATAATACTCCATTATCGTCCCCGATATCTGCTTCAAAGATATCTCTGCCAGCTTGGTCTGATACTGTATCGACAGTAGTCTGTCCTTCGCGTCAAGCAGGCTCTTCTGGACTTCACGGAGGTCAATACCCGACAAACTTCCAAGTTTATATCTTTCCAGTGCTATATCAAGGTTCTCGGTAGCTGTTGCAAGATTCTGTTCTTCAAGTTTTATGAGCCTTAGATTATTGCTGTAAGCATTGTAAAAGGTGAGCAGATCAGATCTGATTCCCTGTTCTATTTCCTTATATCTCAGTTCCTTATTGTCCATCTCAATCCTTGAATTTGCAATACTCCTCCTCTGATTGAATCCGTCAAATATGTTCACCCCAAGTGTCAGGCCGTAATTCATACCGTATGTTGTCTGGTCCTTTAGCGTTGAGTTTTGGTAGGTGTTTAAGTTATAACTGTAACCTGTCGAGAGATTTACATAAGGATATGTGCGTGATGTAACGAGCTTATAATCAAATTCTGAGACAGTCTTATTACTCTGTGCAACTTTGAGACTTGTGTTTTTTTCAAGTGTCTCGTCGTATAACTTCTCATACAAAAGATTGACGTCAACATCAATTGAAGTGTCTGCAGAATGAAATTCCCCTGAAAGATCTTCAAGGGCCATTAATTCATTCAGCATAATCCTCGCCGATCTTACAACTTCATATTGCTTTGAAAGTGCAGAACTGTCAGCATTCAGATATACCTGCGACTGTAATACCTGTAGCTTTGAGCTTGATCCCAGTAAATACCTGTCTTTGTCGATTCTTAGTCGTTCACGTGAGAGAACAAGTGCATATTCAAGATTATGAAGGGCTGTTAATTGCTTAATATAATTGTAATATCCCGCAACTATCTGTGATATAAGATTTTCTATCTGAAGTTTTGAATTTAGTTCTCCAAGACTTTTTAATTCTCCAAGCTTTTTGTATGTTGTTCTTACTGAAAAGCCATCAAAAAGAGTCCAGGCAAGAGCTGCACCGGCATTTGCTGTTGTATTGTGACTGCCTGAAGCCGAGCTTGTTGATCCATCTGTGTAATTCTGCTCTGTGTTGTTAAGTGTACCACTGTATCTGCCTGTTACATCAAGCTTTGGAAGATATCCCGCATTCCCCAGTGAATAATTATTCCCTGCGATAACTTCAGTATTCTTCGCTATCAGTATAGAAAAGTTCTTTTCAAGACCAATGCCAATGCACTCTTTTAAACCATAGGTATACTGTCCGCTGGCAATATTTGTTAGTGCAAGAAGTATAAAACTATTCCTGAATATCCTGATTTTCATCTTTAATGTTTTTTGCTTCACTAGATATATAAGTGTATATCGCAGGAACAACGAAAAGTGTCAGAAAGGTTGAGAAGATCATACCGCCGACAACTGCAATACCCATTGCAACCCTGCTCTGAGCTCCTTCTCCGAATCCGAGTGCAAGAGGTGAGATACCCAGAATTGTAGCGAGACTTGTCATTAATATGGGTCTGAACCTTGCAGCAGCTGCATATTTTATTGCATCAATTTTCGAAAGACCTGCATTCTTTCTCTGGTTTGCGAATTCAACAATGAGAATTCCGTTTTTGGTAACAAGTCCTATTAGCATTATTATTCCTATCTGACTGAAAATATTCATTGTAATGTCGAAATACCACATTGAGAACAAAGCTCCAAAGAGTGCCAGTGGTACTGTCATCATCACAATGAAGGGATCTTTGAAGCTCTCAAACTGAGCTGCAAGTACAAGGAAAATCAGTACGAGGGCAAGCATGAATGCAAACATAAGGCTGGATGAGCTTTCCCTGAAGTCCTTTGAGTCACCGGCAAGAGCTGTTCTGAAGGTTTCATCAAGTGTCTCCTTCGCAATCTTATCCATTTCATCAAGTCCCTGGCTTATTGTTTTACCTTTTGAAAGACCTGCAGATATAGTAGCTGAAACAAACCTGTTATAGCGGTAAAGTTGTGGCGGAGCCGTTTCTTCTGACAGGGTTACAAGGTTGTCAAGCTGTATCATGCTGCCACGATCATTTCTTACATACAGCGATTTAAGGTCAAGTGGCTTGTTGCGGTCTCCACGCTCGAGATCAGCAAGTATCTGATATTGCTTGCCATTCATGAAAAAATATCCGTAGCGCTGACCGCTCAGTGCCAGCTGAAGGGTTTGTCCGATATTTTGTGTTGATACTCCCAGGTTACTGGCCTTGGTCCTGTCTATATGTATTCGCATTTCAGGCTTGGTGAATTTAAGGTTGACATCAGCCATCTGGAAGGTCTGATTATCCATAACCTTTGCCATGAAGGCAGGAAGTATAGTGCGCAGCTTCTCAATTGATGTAGCCTGAAGAACATACTGTATCGGCATGCCTGAGCGTCTGCCCCCGAATGTCGACTGCTGCATAACCATTGCCCTTGCTTTGGTCTTCTTCCTGAATACCATCCCAAGCTGGTCAGCTATTTCCTGCTGGCTGCGCTCTCTGTTTGCAGGTTCGTCTAACATAATTCGTATGTTGCTGAAGCTTCCCCTTACCATTGATATAACACCAATCCGCTCGGGAACAAGTGTATCCACCATCCCAGCCAAATCGTCAATATACCCCAGGGTGAATTCATAGGTTGAACCTTCAGGTGAAACAGTGTTAACCGTTACCTGTGACCTGTCCTCCAGCGGAGCCATTTCAGCCGGTATTGAAATCCATAGCAATCCTATCAGCCCGAATGCAACAATTAGTATCACCAACGCCATCTTCCTGTTTCTCAGGAAGCTTTCAAGGCCGCTTCTGTAAATATCATTCAGGTTATTGAAAAACTTATCGGTTTTCCTGTAGAACCAGCTGTGTGTTTTTTCTTTTCTCAGAAGCTTTGTTGATACCATTGGAGTAAGCGTGAGGGCCAGAAATGCAGAGATACCGACAGCGCCCGCCATCACGATGGCAAATTCCCTGAAGAGGCGTCCCGTGATCCCCTGAAGGAATACAATCGGGAAAAATACTGAAATGAGTGTTATTGTGGTTGCAATAATTGCGAAGTATATCTCACTGGACCCTTCGAGTCCCGCCTGCACCGGACCTAATCCATTCTCAACCTTAACATAGATGTTTTCCATAACAACTATGGCATCATCTACAACGATACCGATAGCAAGCACTATTGCAAGCAGTGTAAGCACGTTTATGCTGTAATCAGCAATGTACATTATGAAAAAGGAGCCGATAAGCGATACAGGTATGACAAGTATCGGGATAAGCGTGGCTCTCCAGCTTCTGAGAAAAAAATAGATGATGACAACTACAAGAATAAAGGCTATGTATATAGTATCCTTTACCTCTGTTATTGATTTACGGATGTAGTCAGTACTGTCCCATGCAACTTTTGCTTTTATATCCTCAGCAACGTCCTTCTTTATATAATCAAGCCTCCTGTAGACTTCATCAACAATATCAATCTGGTTTGAACCTGGCTGGGGAATAATAGCAACCATTACCATCGGAACACCGTCTCTTTTAAGTATTCCTCTTATATCCTCCGGTCCAAGTTCAGCTCTTCCAATATCTTGGAATCTTACAATCTGATCACCTGTCTGCTTGATAATCATATCGTTGAACTCTTTAGGAGTTGTCATCAGGCCCAGAGTTCTGATTGTTAACTGTGTGTTGTTGCCTTCAATGCTTCCTGAAGGCAGTTCTACATTTTCACGCGATATGGCGTTCCGGACATCAAGGGGAGTAAGCTTATAGCCTGCAAGCTTGACAGGGTCAAGCATCAGTCTCATAGCATATCTTTTCTGTCCGAATATGTTTACTGCACTAACTCCCTGGATAGTCTGGAGTTGTTCCTTATAGGTCAGCTCGGCTACTTCAGAAAGTTCAAGGAGTGTCCTTTTGTCACTTTCGAGAGTCAGAAGAAGAATTGGATTGGCATCTGCATCAGCTTTGGCAACAACAGGCGGATCACAGTCGCGCGGTAGCATTCGCATTGCCTGTGATACCTTGTCACGGGTATCATTTGCGGCTGTCTCCATATCGACGGAGAGTTCAAATTCTACTGTAATGTTGCTGTATCCCTGGCTGCTGACGCTGGTTAGTGAGCGGATACCCTGAATTCCGTTAATTGATTGTTCAAGTGGCTCAGTTATCTGGGTTTCAATTACATCTGAATTAGCGCCAGGATATGAGGTCATGACATTAATTATGGGCGGGTCTACACTCGGGAATTCCCTGACTCCAAGGAAAGTGAGGCCTACGACTCCGAATAGCATTATCACTATTGCAAAGACTGTGGATAGTACAGGCCTGTTTATACTGACTGATGACAAACTCATCTTACTTCGCGCTTTTAATTACTTACAATTACACTGTCAAGAACAATCGGGAGGCTCTGCCGGAGCTGTAGAATACCGGTTGTAAGCAGAGTATCACCAAACTTCAGCCCTTCAGTTATCTGAATAAGTGATTCGGTCCTCAGTCCTGTGCTAACTTTAACTGACTGTGCCTTGCCTCCTTTGTAGATGAACACTCTTTCACCCTCCATCTCAGGAATCAAAGCCTCAGTAGGAATAGCAACAGCATTCTGTATTTTAGACAGTTCCATTGTGATTCCAGCATACCTTCCGGATCTGAGTTCCTCATTTTTATTTGGATACAGTGCTCTTATCACAATAGTTCGGGTATTAATATCAATTTTCGGATCAATTGCATAAACTGATGCATTGTAAATTATTGTACTGCCATCAATAGCGAAAGTAATGGGATAACCGATACTAATCTCCTGAGCATATTTCTCCGGGATGGAGAATTCAATTTTAAGCGGACTCATTTTAATAAGCCTGGCTATTTTTGTCGATGTATTTGTGTAGCTTCCTTCACTGACATAACGCAAGCCTATGATCCCGTCAAAGGGTGCACGCAATTCTGTCATGCTTATCTGGGCTTTCACCAGATTAATATCTGCCTTTATTTTTTCGACATCTGTAACAATCTGATCATAGCTCTCCTGGCTTATTGCATCCTTGTCAAGCAGGCTTTTCTGCCTGAATTCCATTGCCTCAGAAAGTTTTAGAGAAGCCTGAAGTTTCTGCAGCTGAGCCTGCAGAGGCTGATCGTTAATTTTTGCAAGAAGATCTCCTTTTTTTACCCTTGTTCCTTCAGTGAAATTAATGTCAACAATTTTACCGGATGTTTCAAACGAAAGCTCGACTTCTTCTGCCGGAAGAAGAGTCCCTGATGACCTGATTAATTCACTGAGATAAACAGGCTTAATGAGAAATCCGGTTGCATTTAACTGCTGCGGCCCCTGTCTGAGCATTGGGGTTTCAAGGTTTTTTGGTCCTAGTTTATTTGCTATAAACGGTTTGAATTTCGGATACAGAATTATGCCTGCCAGAAAGACTACTATTATTATTGTTACTGTAAGCTTAAGTTTTTTATTCATTACCTGTATTTTGTTATGATTCACATAATTTTACTGACTCAGGTCTGATATTTCAAATGGATTTTTAAACCACTTCATGCTGTCTGGCATGAACGCACAAATTTAGAAATTATTCTGCGGGCCAACCTTTCATCCAGGTTCAAATATTGTTAAAATATCATAATTAGAATCAGTTAGTCTTTATATTTCTATTTCTGTAAAAAGTGAGTAGTTTTGTTTCGTTTTTAAAATATTAAAAAATGATTCAGAGAAAACAATCGCTCTTCCTGTTATTGACAGCACTCATGCCTTTAATATTCCTTAGCGGTGATTATTTAACTTTTGTTGACATTTCAGGAAGTAATTATATACTTGATTTTACTGGTTTGCACTATAAAAGCAGGGAGATGACCAATACTTATTTCCTGATTCTGCCTGTTACAGCTATAATCATCCCGGTTCTTTCATTAATTATTATCTTTCTTTATAAGAACAGAATTCTTCAGATAAAGTTGACTAAGATACTTCTAGGCTTTGAATTGATTTTTATTCTTGCAACAATTGTAATAAGCTTATCTCTGATTAAACAACTCGATATCACTCTGAATTCATGGTATAAGTGCCTGATTCCCTTATTTCAATTGATTTTTTCCGTTCTGGCTTTAAGGTCAATCCGCAAGGATGATGAACTTGTGAAATCTTATGACCGGATAAGATAGAAGAAGAACAAAGGCAGTAGAAGCTGTAAAGGCTGTAAAGGCTGTAAAGGCTGTAAAGGCTGTAAAGGCTGTAAAGG
>CAZEYY010000142.1:0-7977 GCA_964516485.1 uncultured Rikenellaceae bacterium | reverse complement strand
TCTCATTACATTATGCCTCAAAAACCTGTTTCCCTCCAACAACAGTCTTTTGTATTTTCATTCTGCCCTCTTCTATGGAGAAAAGTACAATATCAGCTCGTTTCCCTGGTTCCAGAGAACCCCTGTCATTCAGGTTGCCAAGCCTGGCAGGATTGACTGAAGCCATATTGAAAATATCCGAAAGAGAACAGCCTGTTACATTCCTCATGTGCGACAGGGCTTCAGGCATAGGAGTTGCTGAACCATAAAGTCCTCCATCCTGGCCTGAAAACCTCAGATGCCCGTTTGGCGCCTTTTCAATGGTCTCACCGGTTTTAAGCCTGTACAATCCTGCAGGCAGACCTGCATAACTTGTTATATCAGTTGTTATTATAATCTTTTGAGACCCCTTTACCATGTAGAAAACCTTCAGGACTTCAGGTGGAAGATGAAAACTGTCGGAGATAATGCAAATAGTCAGCTCATCTTCTGCCAGCTGAGGCCACAATGGATTCCTGTGCCGGTTTATATTTGTGGCGCAGCCGTTTCCAAGATGAGTTGAAAGCCTTGCCCCTGCTTCAACTGCACGGTGTATCTCTGCTGCCGAACCATTATGATGACCAAGAGATACAGTTATACCATTTTCCCTGCATTTAGCGATAAAATCCATAACTCCCTCAGTTTCAGGAGCGAGAGTGATTATCAGCACTTTACCCTGGGCTGATCTGTTGAAATCCTGCATCTCCTTCCAGTCTGGCGGCCGGACGTGAGCCAGAGGATGAGCTCCTCTGTAACCGTCAATCGGTGAGATGTATGGTCCCTCAAGATGAATTCCCGGTATTGATCCAAGGTTTGCCGGATCATTTATCGCTTCTGATAGCAGTTTTAGGTTGTTAGTAATAAGTTCATGTGAATTAGTTGTCAATGTCGGAAAATATGAGGTCACACCCTGGGTCCATAGTTCCTCAGTCATTTCCCTGATTGCTTCAACTGTAAGCTTTTTTGTTGAAGGATGATCTGCACCCTCCAGTGAGAATGAAACCCCATCATAGCCATTGACCTGGATATCGATCAATCCCGGCCCGACAAAAGGAAGATTTTCAATTCCGGAATTAACTGCAAAAGGTTTAATACCGGAAATAATGCCATTCCTGAATTCGACTGAAACCGGTTTTTGATCAAAAACACTTATCCCCTCAATACTGCCTGTGAACTCATTTTTGCTCATTATCCATATATATTTAAAAATTAGATATAATCATTTTTCAAGTCTGATAAATTTAACTGTTTTGCTATTTGCCGGATCAATAATTTCATTTTTAAGGCGGATCACTGGTGCATGTCTGTCATTTTCAGCAAATATTTCCGCACTTGTGAGCTCCATATCGCTCCATTCCAGATTAACTGTATAGCCTCCCCGTGCTTTCAGACCGGTAATTTTTCCTGTTTTCAGTTCATCGGGAAGGGCGGGTAACAGGTATAATTCATCATTTTGTGACTGTAAAAGCATTTCGGCAATACATCCCGGGACAGAGGCGGAGCCATCCAGCTGAAAATGACAGAAGAGATCACCCTCCTTATAAAGATCTTCACGTCCCCATCCAAATTCAGCATGCTGAAAGGTAAGTCCGTTTTCAAAGCCCTCCTCTGTCAGCATCTCTGTCATTATTTTATTAGCCCTGTTACCATCCAGCAATCTTGTCCAGCACCACATCCGGTGTGCCCTTGCCCAGTTTCCTCCCGCAGCCAGTTCCTGTAAAGGGAATCGTCCATCTCCCCTCATATCAAGTGATTTTTTTGCAGCAGCTGCCAATTCAGGATTTTTAAAGGGATCGATCTGCTTTCCCGGACAAACTGCATACAAATGGGCAATATGCCTGTGATGACATTCCGGATCATCAATATCATCAAACCACTCCTGCAACTGGCCATGCTTCCCGATCTTCAGGGGCATAAGGCTATTACGTACCCGTAGAAGTGAATCCGCAAACCTTTCATCTCCCAGCAGTTTTGCTGCTGCTGAAGTATTAGTGAACAGATCCCAAATCATCTCCATATCCTGGTAAACACCAGGAATGGAATAATGGTATTTGTCGCTGATAGAATCATGAAAGGCAGGATTGAGACCCTTTTCAGTCATGAGGACACCATGCTCGGCCGAAACGGAAGGTGCAGTGATATAGCTTCCTTTATAGCTGATTAAGTTTTCAAGCCAGAATATGGAAGCATCCTTAAGCAAGGGATATGCCTGCTTTTCAAGGTACTGCATATCCTGTGTAAACGCGAACTGGTCCCATACGTGCTGGCAATGCCAGGCAGCGCCCATCGGATACATACCCCATGGATGACCACCTATCGGAGCTGCATGACCCCATATATTTCCAGTTGTGTGGCTGACCCAGCCATTTGTCCCATAAATCTGTTTTGCTATTTCCCTGCCTGATATTGAGAGATTATCGATCCAGTCGATATAAGACTGCTGACATTCGGATAGATCCAGGGATCCGCATGACCAGTAAATTTCCTGGAGGTTGATATTGCTCTGATAGTTCCCGGCCCAGGGAGCCACTTTAAAAATATTCCAGACACCCTGCAGATTTGCCGGCAGGGTATGTTGCCTGGATGAACTTATTATCATATAACGGCCAAGATTGAATGCCAGTGCTTTATAGCCCGGATCAGGTTCTCCTGATTTTATCCTCCTGTACCTCTCATCAGTCGGAAGCTTCTCAGCCTCCGGGTCTCCTTCCAGAGTAAGCTTAATCCTGTCATATAATGATTTATAGTCACTTATATGACGTGACTTTAGGACTGAATAGCTTTTACTATCGACTGTTTTTAAAATATTGTCAGCTATCTCTTCAGGATCACCTCCTGTATAATCGGGATACTGCATCTTATAGTTTGTAGCAATTGTCAGATATAATTCAACAGAATCAGCCTCTCTGACAGCAAGATAATCATCCTCTCTGCTGACAACTCCTCCATGGTTCCTCATCCGTATAAGAACAACGAAAGGCCGGTTATTTTTATCAATAAATCCTCTTACTTTAAAAGCAGTTCCTGAAATCTCTATATCAGAAGAATCCTGTACTATATCCATTGTAAACCTTAATGAGATTTCCTTTGGCCTGTCAGCTGTAAATCTCATTGCAAGCATCCTGTCAGGATAGGAACAAAAATACTCTCTTTCAAATGTGGTTTTGCCCATAACATATCGCACCAAACCAGTAGAATTATTCAGGTCCAGCTCTCTTTGATATAGCGTTGGTTCATCAGCATGATTCAGGAAGCTGACCTCAAGATTACCAACGGATGTGAAGTTGCCGAACAATTCCGAGGAACCAAAAAAACTGTCAGTGATCATTTTATCAGCCTTCTGTGTATCTCCGGCAAGTACGGCTTTCCTGATAAGTGGAAGCGCTCCGGCAACATCAGGATTTACACCTGCTCCTTTCCAGTTTCCATTAGCAGGCCCTCCTGTCCACATGCTTTTTTCTGATAAGGTAAATACTTCCTTTTCCGTTGCCCCATAAAATGATGCTCCAAAATAGCCATTGCCAAGATGCAGGGCCTGACTATTCCAGTATCTGGCAGGATAACGGTACCATAATCTGTTGTTATTGTCATACCCGGAATCATTATCGGAACATGAACACAAGAAAAGAGCCAGAAGTGAAATAAAAATTACAGATCTCATCTTCATAGGTTATTCATTGAGGAAAAATTCAAAAAAACTGTATAATATTTCATTCGATCCGGCATCTGGCGAATGTTCCGGACGGTTTGACATTCCAACCCTGTTCTCATAACCAAGCAGTCTGTTCACAGCAATTGAGTGGTTCAGAGGAATCCATCTTGCAGGTCCGTCTTCAGATCCTCCTGATACAAGGAAAGGTCGTGGCGCCATAAGGGCATGCAATTCATGCAGGTCATATCCCTTTTCCCTGAGGAAGGGATAGAGGCCTTTTGCACCTTCAGCTTTTCCTGTTTTCCGCCATGTATTGTTCCAGGGAGGAGGATAATATCCCAGGTACCATGGTTCCCAGTAGTTTACATTGGGTCTGTTGTCATCAAACACGATACCGGGATCAGACCAGGCGGCACAGGCAAATTTCTCAAAAAGGCAGGAAGCGAACATTGCCCACTTGCCCCCGTATGAATGACCCATTATGCCTATCCTTTTCTTATCAACCTCAGGAAGCTGTGACAGCATGAACCAGGAATTAGCTGCTGCACAGGCAAGTACAGAAAGTGGCTGCACCGATGAATTATTTATACCGGGATAATAAAGGGCGTAAGTCTTTGAATTTGTTGTTTGTGTTGTGCCAATGGAAAGTGTCACAAAACCTCTTTTTGCCAGCTGATGCGCAAAGTCACGGTATTTCTTGTCGCCAATACCTGCAGAAGTTTCAGGCTCATAAAATACTGTAATTACAGCAGGCCTTCTGCCCTTACCTTCAGGAATCAGAAGATAGCCTTCAGTTGGCTGACCTGGAAGCCAGTCGAATTTAATCCTGTACCTTTTATAATTATCAATTTGTACATCAAACTCAATATCAGGCATCTGCTTCTCAATCAAAGGAGGCCATACCCCCATCATACCATTCCATGTTCTGAGGATTTCCTCCCTGCGAATCTTCCAGTCATTCTTATTTTTAACCTCCCTTCCATCATAGAATTTCAGGGGAGAACGGTAAGTACCGTAATTGTTCTGATATTCTGCCGGAGGCGTAAAATAGGGTGACAGCTCCTTCCACAGGTCTTCTTTTGAAGTATGTCCTTTCGGTACCTGCTGACCTGATGCATTGAAAATGCAGAAGAAAGAGGCAAGAAAAAAAATTTGTATATAACTTGTATTCAATGTGTTAAATTATTATAAACCCACCCCTGAGCTCTTTGCCCTTTACCCGTACCACTTTCTCTCCCTGCTCATTTGCCCGTTGAGTATTGAGTATGCCAGATTTGCATTTTCCACAACCTGGAAATCAAACATCCCGACACAGGCAAAATCGGCTCCGCTGTTGAAGGCATGTTTCAGACCTTCCTCCGGTTTTATGGCACCTGCGGCAAATACCTTATAGGCTATCCAGGGAGTCTCGTCTTTACTGAAGAAATCAGTTACTGCCTTATCCGACATGCACCAGATATTATCGTGTGCCATGTTATGGTCTTCACCGTCAACGGGAAGGTCAGGATTTGCAGGATCAACAGGCGTTGCCGACCAGTATTTGTTACTATGGAAAGTCTTCATATAAAAATCAGGTTTGATCCCGTTAGCAACACAGGTCTCTAGCACACGCATTGAATGAGCTGCGGTACCGGCAATAAGTCCCTGATTCTGTATGTATTCAATCGGTTTTCTGAGGTCGTCAATCTTGTTGTCGACGATTATTTTATCGGCAATTCCGCCCATCACAAAGGCTCCCATTGCCCCGTGATCAATGGCCTGCTTAACATTAGATAAATCCTCACCCTTAGGATAAGTCTGGGCAAGCCACTGTACCTTTCCACCCCTGCTCCAGTATTTCTCCATTATCCTGATTGTATTCTCATCACATCTGAATATTGCAGTATTTATACCGCAAGCCTCACATAACCAAAGAGTTTCTATAACCTTTTCATCGGTAAAATATTTTTTGAGCCAGGTTGACACATATATAAGATCTCTGGCATGGGCAAAGCCGCTTATCAGGTTTCCGCCTATCATTATCCTGCTCAACTCTGCATTTTTTATTTTACCGGCAGGCACTTTACCTTTCAGTTCCTTAACCGACATTGTTTTGCCAAGCAGCAGGGATGCGCCACTGACAGCCTGTGGTTTGGCGTTCAATGCATCTTCTTCAAAGCTGATCCAGCCTCTCTTCCTGGCCATTCCGAAAAAGACTGCGCCAAACAGAGGCACCACTGCAAGATTCTTTATCATCTCCCGGCGTGAAGTATCGACAGTCTCAAGTATCTCATGGTTTTCGGCAGAAGGGAATTTCTTTTCAATAAGCTCTTTCTTCCTCGAGGCAAGATACCTCTGAAGTCCGTAAAGCTGCTCTTCACGCAAGGTTGTAATCACAACCAGGACCACTGCTTCAATTAGGTTATAATTAATAATATAGAAGTGGCTCTGTGAGGGTACAGATGAATAGACGAAGGGTGGATTTGCAATATAGTACAGCATCAGAAGAAGGGCTCCGGCAATACTTGCCAGATGCGGCAGGAAGCCAAGGAAAAGACAGGTTCCGATCAGTATGAGTCCCCAGATATTAAGAAAATCCACTATCTGAAGGGAGGTATCGCTGCTTATAAGCCAGTGAAAGAAACCTGAAAACAACCATTTCGATTCCATCAGGTAAAGTGCTGATGACCAGTTTGGATTGAAGGCTTTTGCAATACCTTCATACAGGAAATGCCATCCGATAACAACTCTCAGGGCTGTCAGCAGCCAGGCAGCAGTCTTGTTAAGTTCCTTCATATACCAGAATAGTTTAATGTAAACTATGCAATATAAAAATTAAATGAATTCCTTTCCGGTAAGGTGATTATCAAAACATTTCCGGTCTTATCCAGTTAAATCTTAGTCGAGCAGTTCCTTAGCTGAAGGGATAGTCCATTCCCTTGTAACAAGTTTTGGTTTTGTATAGGAGGGTTCAGATGAGAGCTGTTCCATCTTTGCCTTTATTGGTGTTTTCAGAATATACGGCTTGCATTTTCCTATCCGGGACATTGCGTTTTTTGCACCTTCATAAAGAGCCTTATGACTTTCCTCAAAAGGATACAGAAGAGCAGATTCCCTGGCAAGACCTTTTTTGACTGACACTGTAACACATTCAGGTCCAAAGAATTTAGTTGCTTCACGGCATACAGCATCATCACCGGTAACAAGTATTGTCGGAACTCCGAAATAACCAGCCATTGCAGCCACCTGTGCCAGCTCTCCTGATTCAACCCCGTTGTACCAGTATCTGTTTTCAGTTTTTGACGATTGTGTATGGTTCAGGACACCATCGGCCGTTCCCATCATAGCGTGGGAGCCAAACTGTACAAGGCCTGCAAAGGTGCTGTCAAGACCCCATAAATGACCTGGTCTGGGGAGACCTGTTACATATTTTGCACCGGGTTCCATCTTGTGTGGAATTACAGCCTGCGATCCATGTCCGTCAATTATCAGGATTTCGGTAGCTCCGCCATCACGCAGACCTCTTACAACAGCTGCAAGGTCCTGCATGAAGTATTCACAGGCCTGAATATTAAGCGGTGTGTCTTTTTCCCTTGTCTGGGAGAATTTAAAAACCCCGCTTACTCCCTCAAGATCGGTCATTATATAGATCTTCTTCTGAGCTGTTGATATTGCTGATAATGTGAACAACATCAGTATTACAGCCACGAATTTTCTGTTTTTCATATTAATTTATTTTTACATCAAAGTATAGAGACGTTGCATGCAACGTCTCTATCCCACAAATAAAATATATTATTTTTTCAACGGCCCGGGGAAACTAATCAGGTCGGTACGGGTTTTTCCGTTTTCGGTAATCCTTGCAAGGGTGTAAACGGTACCGTCATTGCCAATTGCTATTGAATTGACATACAATGGCCTGTCTCCATTCGGATAGAAAATTGCCCCATTGTCCTGATACTTTCCTGTAGGTATATCATAAGTTATCAGATGGAGGTTTTCCAGTCCCCTTGCAGCACCTCGTGCAATTGCATCTTCCCCTTTCACTCTTTTACCATCGACATAGATAGGACCTCCTGTGAGATAATAAATTGTCCTTCCGTCAGGGCCGAGTTTGAAGCCGAGGTAACCAAAACTGAACTGATCGAACATTCCGCTTACCTTTGAAGGTTCAGACGTAAGTCTTTCAAGTACTTCCAGTCGTGGTTTTTTAGGATCGAACCTGAACAGGTAACCTGAATTTCCATGCACACCATATATCACATTTTCAGGCGCATACCAGAATACCTGGCGCCAGTTGTAAGCCATGCTTCCTGCAGTTGAAACCT
>CAZEYY010000141.1:0-8078 GCA_964516485.1 uncultured Rikenellaceae bacterium | reverse complement strand
GGGGTGCCGGAGAGATGAATCCATTACAGAGAAATCTGGAACAGAGGGTCCGGTCTACTAAAGAGGCTCTGAAAGAAACGCTTAACGGGCTTCGCAGGGCTAACAGTCTTGCCAGGTCTGAAAATCAGGAGCAAATTAATAAGGCAAATTCACAGGCATCTGCATTGCCCGTTACGGAGAGGCAACTGCTTGGAATTGAAAGGAAGTTCAGGCTGAATGATGAACTATATACATTCCTCCTTGAGACAAGAGCGGAACAGGAGATGCAGAAAGCCTCAAACAGAGCAGACAGCGAGGTAATTGATCCGGCTGATCCACGGTATACCTACAAAATTTCTCCGAATCCAATAAAGATTTATTTTCTTGGCCTTTTTGCAGGATTTGGGATCCCGTTCCTTGTAATCTTTCTTAACTTTTTGTTTGACAACAGGTTGAAGTATGAGGATATAAAAAGACTGACCCAGTTGCCGATACTTGGAAATATGCCACACAATGCGGACAGAACCAACAGGGTGGTATTTGAAAATCCTAATTCTGCCCTTGCAGAATCATACAGATTACTGAGGGCAAGGATGCAGTTTCTTACGAAGGAAGCAATAGCCCCGGTAATACTTGTGACATCATCAATGCCGGGTGAGGGAAAGACCTTCACCACTATTAACCTGGCCTCAGTTTACAGCTTGCTTGGCAAAAAAACCGTAATAGTTGGATTTGATCTCCGGAAGCCGAAAATTCATTCTGATTTTAAACTGACGAATGAAAAAGGCATCTCCACCTGGTTGATTGGGAAAGATAAATTACAGGATGTTATTCAGGAGACCTCATATGAAAACCTGTTTGTCATCTCATCAGGCCCTGTTCCGCCTAATCCCTCCGAGCTTACTGCCCTTGGCAAGACCGAAGAGCTGTTTAAACTATTGAGGGAGAGATTTGATTATATTATTGTTGATTCTTCTCCTATCGGACTTGTATCTGATACATATCATCTTGCATCCATGACTGATGCATGCCTCCTTGTTGTAAGACCAAGGCATACTCTGAGGGATATTTTTGAAAGGACCCTGTCTGAGATCTCCGAAAGAGGTATAAGTAGTGTCAGTCTTGTGGTTAATGACATTAAGTCTGACGGGAAACAGTATGGATATGGTGAAAAATATGGATATACAACTGAAAAAAAGGCCAAAGGCAGATGGCCTCTGCGGATCCATTCAGCCAAAAAATGATTCCCAAGATTTAAATTATGAATCAAATCATTAAACCAACGCTAATTGATCTGCCCAGATTCCTTGACCTGAGAGGTAACCTGTCATTTATTGAGGAGAATTCACATATACCTTTCCAAATTAAACGAGTTTATTGGATATATGATGTGCCCGGTGGAGAACATCGTGGAGGTCATGCCTTCAAACAGACAGATGAACTGATAGTTGCCCTTTCTGGCAGTTTTGACCTGAACCTGCATGACGGCACGATGGAATACAAATTTCCACTCAACCGTTCCTATTATGGTGTCATTGTTCCCAGGATGATTTGGCGGATGATCGATAACTTTTCAACGAACTCACTCGCTTTGATCATTGCATCAACAGACTATTCTGAAACTGATTATATCAGGGATTTTGAGGAGTTTAAACAGATTCTTGAGAAGTGAAAGATTGCGTTCCCAATATTTACAACTGCAGCGTTTTAGAACTTACTAGGATACACAATCCTTCAGGCAACATAACTATTGTACAGAGTAAAAGTGTCCTCCCTTTCGACGTAAGGAGAGTATATTATCTGTATGATGTTCCAGGTGGTTCTGAGAGGGGCGGACATGCCCATAAAGTCTTGCAGCAACTGATTGTTGCAGCAAGCGGATCCTTTGATGTTATTCTGGATGACGGTACCATGAAGAAGACAGTTCACCTTAACAGGCCAAACTACGGACTTCTGATTGTGCCGGGGATCTGGCGGGAGATCATTAACTTCTCTTCTGGTGCAATTTGCCTTGTTCTAGCTTCGGAAAGATACAACCCGTCTGATTATATCCGGGATTATTCAGACTTTAAAAAAACAAAAGATCTGACAGATGCTGGTTGAAAAGGACATCAGTACGTATCGGAGATACTTTCCTGTTGATTCAAACCCTTTTATTTCAGAGAGGTTTATTGAGCTCAATCGCGATAAGGTCGATCGGATTATCCGGCTTGTTGATGAGAGTGGAGAACCTGTAATTGGTCTGGTGGCCGGTATAAAGGACGGTATTTTGAAATCGCCATTCTCTGCTCCTTTTGGAGGATTTCATTTCAGGAAGGAGAATATTTACATAAGTGAAATTGACAGCTTTATCCAAATGCTTTCGGATTATGCTGCTTCCTTATCTTTAAATCGGATAGAAATCATCACTCCGCCCGATATTTATCATATGACATTTAATGCCAAGGTCGTCAATTCGCTGATCAGACATGGGTATAAATCTAATCTCCCGGACATCACGAACTGGATTGACCTTGAAATGTTTAATGGGGTATTCAGCCAAAAGAACAGCCGGGAGTATTACAGGCAGGCTCAACGAAACAATCTAGTATTCTCTATGGGTCATAATGAAAGAGATAAGGCGGGAATATACAACCTGATATGTGAAAACAGGTCTAAGTTCGGCAGGCCAGTATATATGACACTGGATAATATCTTATCAACCGGAGAAATATGGCCTGTCGAATTCTTCAAAGTGGAATCAGAAAAAAACATTGTTGCTTCAGCAATCTTCTACAGAAATCACAATGATATTTGTTATGCCGTGTATTGGGGGGATAATGACGAAGGACGGCCTCTGAGAGCAATGGATTTTCTATTGCTAAACCTTTTTACTTTTTACAGGGAGGCTGGTTTCCGATATATGGACCTTGGCATATCTACAGAGAACGGGATTCCGAATGAAGGACTTCTCAGATTCAAGGAAAGTCATGAAGCTCTATCCTCCTTACGGTACAGGTTTATACAAGAGATAAACAAAAGCTAACCTGTGTTTGTATTATATCCTGATCCATACAGCCTCCCGACATATCGGATAGGTCCTTTTCAGACGAAAGATATTTCTATAAACCAGCTTCTGCCAGACCTGGACCGGATTGATGATTATTTCCATGAAAGATTTGGTAACCTCCGATTCACATATACATACAATGGAAGGGAAGCTATTCACTTAGCATTAAAGTATTATAAACTGTCTGGGAATGATATTGTAACAATTCTGACCAGTTCCGGTAACTTTTACATTAGCAGCTGTGTTACAAATGAAATAGAGAAGTTTTGCAAATGGTCCAGAGAAATCTTACCTGAAACAAAAGTACTCTTCGTTAATCACGAATTCGGGTACCCTTACCCGGAGATCCAGAAGCTTAAACTATTGAACCTGCCTATCATAGAGGATTGTGCGGGTTCTTTCTTTTCTGAGGATAATGAAAATACAATAGGCAGGACCGGGGATTTTGTAATTTACAGCTTTCCGAAAATGTTTCCTATACAGGTTGGAGGACTCCTCGTTTCGGCTTCGCACATTAACCATGACTATACAGGACACATTCAACCCGGAATGTTGCGCTACATCAAGAGTGTCCTTTCGGAGCATATCAAGAGAAAGGACCAGATTATCCGCCAAAGGATATACAATTATACGGAGCTTCGCAGCAGGTTTGAGAAATCAGGTTTAAGCGAAAGGTTTAAACTGGAACAAGGGATTGTACCCGGTGTCTTTATGTTCCGGACCGACAATCAAAATCTTAACCTTCCTGAACTTAAGAAACATTTCTGGGCACATGGTATTCAATCGAGTATATTTTACGGTGAAGACGCTTTCTTTATTCCTGTTCATCAGGCTTTGACTGCATTTGATCTCGATTATTTTTATGAGGTTATGAAAGTTTTTCTTCAAAAAGCAGACACATGAGGTATGCAAATATTAACCTGGGCAAAGATGTGGAAATTGATCCCTCATCTTCGGTCAATAATGTCACCATCGGAGACAACGTCAGGATAGCAAAAAGATGCTCTGTTTTCGGGAGTCCTGATAATCAGCTGGAGATAGGATCAGATACTTATATCGGGATGAATAGCCTGTTGAACGGGTTTGCAGCTAAACTAGTAATAGGCAGTAATGTGAGCATTGCGCAGAATGTTAATATTATGGTTGATTCAGGGCCCAATGCTTCACCTGCAATGCAACAGGTGTTTCCTTTGGAGAAAAAACCCGTGACAGTAGGTAATCACGTTTGGATAGGTACAGGTTCGGTAATAATGCCTGGTGTCACATTGGGAGATTATTGCGTTGTTGCTGCAAACTCCTACGTAAATAGATCCTTTGACCCTTTTACAATAGTCGGAGGCAGTCCTGCGAAAGTATTGAGAGCTTTTACTGAGGACGAAAAACAAAAAATGCTTGAAAAATGATTAAATTCCTCGATCTACAGAAAATTACGTCGAGTTTTGAGCCTGAGTTGTCTTCGGCCGTTGAAAATGTTCTGAAGAGAGGTTGGTTTATCCTTGGTGAAGAAACATCCTCTTTCGAGAGTGAATACGCTGCTTTTATAGGTTCACGGCACTGTATCGGAACCGCGAACGGTCTGGATGCTCTCCGCTTAATCCTCAAGGCTTACATCGAGATTGGAGTTATGAAGGAGGGGGATGAGATAATAGTCCCTGCTAATACTTTTATTGCCACAATTCTGGCAATCACTGACAACCGGCTCAGGCCGGTTTTTGTTGAACCTGATATTGATACTTATAATATAGATCCCGGCCTGATAGAGAAAGCAGTTACTGACAAAACAAGGGCAATTATTATTGTACACCTATACGGCCAGGCTTGCTGGCCCGATGAAATAAGGCAGATAGCTGATAAATATGAGCTTAAGATCATTGAGGATAACGCACAGGCAGTTGGGGCAATGGTAGCAATTCATAGCTCTGTGAATGGTACTCTCTTGAATGACGTTCTGACTTATAAAAGAACCGGGTCACTCGCTGACGCAGCGGGCCACAGCTTTTATCCCGGGAAGAACCTTGGTGCCTTAGGAGATGGAGGAGCGGTGACTACCGATGATGACGACCTGGGATTTGCAGTCAGAACCATTGCAAATTATGGATCAGCCCAAAAGTACATCCATTATCATAAGGGTCTGAATTCCAGACTTGATGAGATCCAGGCTGCAGTCCTGAGAGTCAAGTTAGGCCGACTGGACGCTGACAACCAGCTCCGGCGTGTGATTGCCAGCTATTACACTACCAATATATGCAACCCGCAGGTTATTATGCCAGGAATCAGTAATCAGGATTCCGGGACCCGGGAACAGGATTTCCACTCTCCGGGTGCAATACTTCATGCCCTGAGTCACGTCTGGCATCTTTACGTTGTACGTCACCCTGAACGTGACAGACTAAGACAATTCCTTGAGGAAAATGGCATTCAGACTCTGATTCATTACCCGGTGCCCCCACACAGGCAGAGAGCATATGCCGAATACTCTGATCTGAATCTTCCTGTTACCGAGAGGATTCACCGGGAGGTTTTAAGCTTGCCAATCAGCCAGGTAATGACCCTTGATGAGGCCGGAAAGGTGGTAGAGATTTTGAACAAGTTCAAATGATTAACCGGAAACGGTTGAAACGCTGTATTTCCCTTTATAAACACGTTTTTGGAACTGTCTGAAAATATACCCGGATTGGAATCCAGATCCCGGAATTCTGAACAATCATCTTATCGTCAGATATTTAAGGCTACCTCTCTTTTTGGTGGCGTGCAGGCTTTCCAGATCCTCATCGGGATAGTCCGTACTAAGTTTGTGGCTGTGCTGCTTGGTACAACCGGGGTAGGAATTATGGGCCTGTTTAATGCTCCGCTGCAGTTAATCCTGTCAGTGACAGGCTTGGGTATTACCTTCAGTGCAGTAAGGGATATAGCAGAAGCATATGGGAGTGACGATCAGACCAGGATTGGGCAAACGGTTATGACTCTCCGCCGCTGGTCCTGGTTTGCAGGTATTCTTGGCCTGGTTGTAACAGCAGCCCTGGCACCTCTGTTAAGTAAATGGACCTTTGGTAATGATGATTATACATGGGCATTTGTGTGGCTTTCGTTTACCATGCTCATGCAGACCATAAGTAATGGTCAGAGATCTCTTCTCCAGGCAGGAAGAAGATTGAAGTATCTCGCCAGGGCCAGCGTATGGGGCTCCCTCCTTGGATTACTTACATCAGTCCCGCTCTACTATTTCTTTGGAATGAAAGGGATCGTTCCATCTCTCATAGTTACCGCGGTAACGTCACTAATATTGTCATGGTTTTATTCGGAGAAGTTAGAAATACCACCTGTAAAAATGTCTTTCAGGGAGACAATTGTATCCGGAAAGAACATGGTAAAGTTAGGACTTGTAATAACAGTCACGGGCATAATTGGGTTTCTTACAGGATATATCCTAAATGCCTTTATCAGCAGAACCGGCGGGGTTGACCAGGTGGGTCTGTATAATGCTGGCTGGTCAGTAATAGGTCAGTCAACCGGTCTCGTGTTTGCAGCAATGACCACGGACTATTTCCCAAGACTATCATCTATTAACAGCGACGATAAGAAGATAACCGCACTTGTCAATCAGCAGGCTGTAATGGTACTCCTGATACTCTTACCCATTATCGTATTCCTGATTGTTGCCTTGCCTCTGCTAATACGGTTACTTTATACGTCCGCATTTCTACCGATGATAACCTTTGCCAGCTGGATGGTAGTAGGAATAATACTGAAAGGCCTTGTCTGGCCTGTAGGATTTGTTTTCCCGGCAAAAGGTGATCTGAAGGTATTTGGAGTTATTGAGATCAGCGCAATGATTTTCAATATCATAATTAATGTTTTAGGCTATAGGTTTTACGGGTTGGAGGGACTTGGGATTTCTTATATAGTGGGTTATATTTTCGGATTGACTATCACCCTCTACTTTGCCCATAGGAAATATCACTTTGTCTACGCAAGGGATACAATCAGAGCATTTGCCATTAGTATATTGTTCATAACCACCGTATTTGTTCTTTCATATTTCTTAGATGGACCTGTCAGATATACAATGGGCATAATTGTACTGGGAGCGGCAGCATTGTATTCATTCCTTGTGTTGGACAAGAAGTTGGGGCTGAAGCCTGTGATAAAAGACTTTATTTCATCCGCTTTCAAGAGGAGACAGAATTAGAAGCCATCATGTTTAACCGGCAAGACGATAATGATAAAAATTAATTTCTGCGATTTTTGGCCAGGATTTGATTCCAATAACCTCTTCCTTAAATTTCTTGAGCGAAATTTCCCTGTAGTCATTCACGACAAGCCTGATTACCTTTTCTATTCTGTCTACGGCAGGAAACATCTCGAATTTGAAAACTGTATAAAGATCCTTTATACAGGTGAAAACCTGGTCCCTGATTTTAATCTTTGTGATTATGCAATGGGCTTCCATTACCTGGAGTTCGGTGACAGGTATTTCAGATATCCTTTATTTGCTTATTATCAATGGCATTACGAGAATCTTTCTATAAGTGAGAGCCGATCATCTCAATTGTCAAGTGAGGATGAAAGTCTGACCAAAAGGAAATTTTGCAATTTTGTGTATTCCAATAATGTCAATTCAGACCCGATTCGTGACCTTTTTTTTTATGAATTGAGCAAATACCGGAAGGTTGACTCTGGCGGAAGGCATCTTAATAATATTGGTGGTCCTGTTAAGGACAAACTGAGTTTTATTAAAGACTATAAATTTACTATTGCATTCGAAAACAGTTCTGTGCCTGGTTATACAACAGAAAAGCTGCTTGAACCTATTATTGCATGTTCACTACCTGTTTATTATGGCAATCCGCTTGTTTATCTTGATTTCGAACCAGGGACATTTGTCAGGCTCGAAAGTAAAAATGATATCGAAAGGGTTATTGAAGAAATAATCACTCTTGACAGTGATGACGCAAAGTACCTTGCCATGTTGCACAGTAAAAAATTTAAGAGTGAGAACAATCCCGAAAAGTGGGAGGGGCATCTGAAATCGTTCCTGGATAATATTTTT
>CAZEYY010000140.1:0-8190 GCA_964516485.1 uncultured Rikenellaceae bacterium | reverse complement strand
GGGCAGCATACGGACTTTCAGTTAACAGACCTGAATTCAGGGAGCTTGCCCCGTTCTATTTTGTTGATTTTGATCTCAATGCAGGCATCTATGGCAATCCCGGAATCAGGCAGTCATATATACATAATATTGACCTGAGATATGAGCATTACCCCACACCTAATGAAACATTCAATGTCGGACTGTTCTATAAGTATTTCAGAAATCCCATTGAGATGACAATAATGGGCAACAATCCTACCCAGTATTCATTTGAAAATGTCAGCTCGGCATACAGCTATGGCATAGAGACCGATGTAAGGAAGTCACTGGGATTTATATCAGGGGCAGAAAACTTCTCAGTAATACTAAATGCAGCGCTTATAAAGAGCCAGGTAAGTTTTGATGAAGGAGATCTGAACCGGAGCAGGGCCCTGCAGGGTCAGTCGCCATATATGGTCAATGCAGGTTTATTCTACTATAATGACAATAACGGCCTGATGATAACAGCCCTCTACAATATTATCGGAAAAAGGATTGTGGCTGTTGGCAGACCATCGCCGAATCAGTGGGAAGACATCCCAAACATATATGAACTGCCAAGGAATCTCATTGACCTGGCTGTAAGCAAGAAGATAGGCGGGCACATTGAAGTTAAACTTGGACTCAAAGACATTCTTAATGAGGCAGTTATGTCGGTACAAACTGTAAATACGAGTGTAAATATGGCCGACCTTACCGGAGGATCAGATAACAGTGTAAAGTATTTCGACAGGGAACAGATTGTGAAGTCATACAGACCGGGCAGATATGGAACATTTGGCATAACATATAAATTCTGAAAGGACAGTAAATACAATAATTAATTCAAATTCACCATGAAAAGAAACTTCTTTGAAACAACAAAACTGACAGGACTGATTGCAGGAATGTTCCTGATAATTACCTCATGCGAGAAAGATCCGGTACCTGTTACAGGAATTACACTTGACAAGACAACAGCTACAATACAGGTTGGAGCAACATCGAACCTGTCAGCCTTCCTGACCCCTGCTGATGCTGATAACATGAATGTGATCTGGCGTTCATCAAACCAGGCTGCTGCAACAGTTACTGCAGGTGTTGTTACAGGTGTTGCCATAGGTTCATCAGTTATTACGGCGATAGCTGAAGGTGACACAACAATCAGAACAACATGTGAGGTGACAGTTACACCCTCAACAGGACAGGTAATTAATATTTCCGGCGATATAACTGCCGATACAAAATGGTATGCAGCAGGCAAATACATGCTGAATGGTTTTGTTTATGTAAAAAACAATGCAACCCTTACTATTGAGCCCGGAACAATTATAAAAGGTGTGTCCGGAACCAAAGCTGCTCTCATTATTGAAAGAGGTTCCAAAATCATGGCCCAGGGGACAGCAACATCACCCATAGTTTTCACATCCGACAAACCCAAGGGACAGAGGGCTTACGGAGACTGGGGAGGATTGGTTCTCTGCGGTAATGCACCGACAAATAAACATGATAACGGAACGGGCGTGGGAGTTGCAGAAGGAGGAATAGGCTCAAATTATGGAGGTACAAACAGCGCTGACAATTCAGGTACTCTGCAGTATGTAAGGATTGAATTCCCCGGAATTCCGCTCACATCAACAGCAAACAGTGAAATAAACGGTCTTACACTCTATGCAGTGGGTTCAGGAACAACAATTGATCATATACAGGTATCATACTCAGGTGATGACTCTTACGAATGGTTTGGCGGAACAGTAAACAGTAAATACCTCGTTGCCTTCAGGGGCTGGGATGACGACTGGGATACCGATAATGGTTTCAGCGGGAAAGTCCAGTTCTTTGTAAGCCTTCGCGATCCTGCCGTTGCCGATCAGTCACAGTCGAACGGTTTTGAATCGGATAATGATGCTGACGGCTCAACGCTTACACCTGTTACCTCTGCACTCTTTGTTAACGGAACGGTATTGGGTCCGCTGGCAACACCTTCAACCACAATTCATACCCTGTACCGCCATGCAATGCAGCTCAGAAGAGGCACCCGCCTCTCAATCTACAATACAGTATTTGCAGGCTGGCCGAAAGGGCTGTTCATAGATGGCGCCAAGGGTGATTCACCCACACAGGCAACTGCAAATGTATTGCAGATAGAAAAATCAGTAATGAGTGGAATGACAGATAATTATGTGCTTACAAGTCTTGCAACAACTGAATCGTGGTATCTCGATGCAACGAGAGGAAATGAAGTGAAACCTACAAATGACCTGCTTCAGCTCACTGCGCCCTTCAACCTTACAGCACCGGATTTCATGCCAGCCACAGGCTCTCTTCTTCTTACAGGAGCAGCATTCACAAACTCAAGGCTGACTGATTCATTCTTCACACAGGTTGCCTACAGGGGAGCATTTGGCACAACAAACTGGACAACAGGATGGTGTAACTTCGATCCCCAGAATACAGATTATTAACAACCATTATTTTTTAATGTGTTCGTTTGCCGGGAGGGCTGACCGGAAGGTCAGCCTTTCTTTGTTCGATACACAGGATGTGTTTTAACTTTTCAAAGGCCCCTTCCCTGTTTACCTGAACCCATCCCCCGGCCCCTTCCCTTAAGGATAAGGGAAGGGGTGCCATGCGTCTATGTATCTGGATATAAATACTTTATGCAATATACATACTATGATATTCTAAATAATGTTTATGTTGCACCCTCCCTTATGATAAGGGAGGGCCGGGGTGGGTTCAGGTTAGGGACAGGTGGGTTCAGGTTAAAAACGGGATGAGTTAAGATTTCGCTGAGTCAGATCATATATTACTTCAACTTAAACCATTTAAGCTTTTGTAACATTTAAGTAACATATCCCTTGTTATTGTAACAATAATTGCTCTTACCTTTGCACCTGAATGAAAATCAGGGATTATTATGGATCTCAAAGGCAAACACGTCCTGGTGGTTGATGATGAAGAGGATCTCTGTGAAATTCTCCAGTATAACCTCAGCAACGAGGGCTATAAGACAGATACTGCTCATTCTGCGGAGGATGCACTGAAAAAGCCTCTTGAACTGTATGACCTTCTCATACTCGATGTGATGATGGGCCAGATGTCGGGCTTCAAACTGGCTGACAAGATCAGGAAGGAATTGGGAAATAATGTCCCGGTGATTTTTCTTACTGCCAAAGACACTGAAAATGATATTCTTACAGGATTCAGCCTGGGAGCTGATGATTATATCACTAAACCCTTCTCTGTTAATGAATTAACAGCACGCGTGAAGGCTGTACTGAAAAGGACAAATACAGCCAGGGGAAAAAATCAGTCTATTGCGAAATTCGGTGATCTTGAAATAGATACCGCAAGGAAAAGGGTAATAGTCGATGATAAGAAGATCGATCTGACAAAAAAAGAATACGAGATACTTAAACTGCTTGCCGATAATCCTGCAAAGGTCTTTTCAAGGGAAGACCTGCTGAGGGTAATCTGGGGAGCAGATGTAATTGTGACAGACCGCACTGTTGATGTAAATATCACAAGATTACGCAGTAAGCTGGGGAGGTTTGGTCAGAACCTTAAGAACAAGACAGGCTATGGTTACTTTTTCGAATTCTAACTGAAAAATATGTTATTCCGCGGTTCATTCAGAAATAATCTGCTTCTCTTCTACTCTGTTGTTTTCCTGGTGTTCATATTCATCATGCTCGGGTATCTCTACAAGCGTGAAAAGGACTTCCGCACCGGTACTCTTAATGATGAATTGCACACTATTGTCGCTATTACTCAAAATTACCTGAATTCAAATTCTATTCCAGAATCTGATAATTACAAACTGCTCGATTCATTAATAAGTCTTCTCCCTCAACAAAACCTCAGGATAACAGTTGTTGACAATAACGGTAAAGTGCTGTATGACAGCTCAATTCCCGACTGGTCAGCAATGGAGAACCATAAGTCACGGCCTGAGATTGCTCAGGCAGCAGAAGCGGATTTCGGAACAGCGATCAGAAAATCAGGTTCAACAGGAAAACCTTATTATTATTACTCGGAATACCTTTCAGGGCATTATATCCGCGCTGCACTTGTCTATGATGTATCTATTGAGAACTTCCTGGCAGCGAGGAAGGATTTTCTGCTTATTATCTTTGTTGCCTTTATTGTGATATGGCTTGTAATGCTACTATTCACAAATAAGTTCAGTGAATCGATAACAAAGCTTCGCGACTTTGCACAGCATGTGGGCAGGAATGAGCACTTCGACTTTGATTCGAAGTTCCCGAAAAATGAGATTGGATTTATTGGTGAAGAAATACTTACAATCTATAATAATCTGCTGCAGACAAAAAATGACCTGGCCAACGAAAAGGAAAAACTCTTCAGCCATCTCGACGCGCTGAATGAAGGTGTAGCCTTCTTTTCAAAAGACCGGTCAATAATCCTTAATAACGATCATTTTATTCAGCTGATGAATATGATCTCCGGTGATCTTAAGATATTTACATCCAACTTTTTCGAAATACCGGAGTTTAGTGATGTAATTGATTTCATTGAAAAAAATACCGTAGTTGAAAATATCTCCGGAGACCTTCCCAAACTGGAATACCAGGTTACAAAGGACGGAAGATTTTTCAGGGTTCAGTGTGTCATCTTCAACGACAAAAGCTTTGAAGTCATTCTGAGCGATGTTTCCAAGCTTTCAAAGAGCAAGCTTATAAAACAGCAGATGACATCGAACATTGCGCACGAGCTTAAGACACCTGTATCGTCAGTAAAGGGTTACATCGAGACCTTGCTGAATGACCCGTCAATGGAAGAGAAGAAGAAGAAATATTTCCTTGAAAAGGCCCTCGCCCAGGCTGACAGGCTTACCGGGCTGATTAATGATATAGTTGTTCTGAATAAGATCGAGGAGGCCGGGACGACTTATGAAGTGGAAAAAGTAAAGGTTAAGAAGATAATCAGGGAGGTGGCAGAGAATTTCAAAGCTGCAATTGAAGCCAGGAACATAAATATAGATATTGACATCGAGAATGATGTCACTGTTAAAGGCAACAAATCACTTATTCTTTCAATTTTCCAGAACCTTATTGAGAACTCTGTAAATTATGCTGGCGACAATACCACAATCAGGATACTGATTTACAATGAGGATAAAAAGTTCTATCATTTTTCACTCTCCGATAATGGCATCGGTATCCCTGAGGAACACCTTGGGCGGGTATTCGAGAGATTTTACCGCATCGATTCCGGCAGGTCAAGAAAAAGCGGAGGCACAGGTCTGGGTCTTGCCATTGTAAAGAACGCTGTGCTCCTTCACAAGGGTGATATCCTTGTAAGGAAAAGAGCCGGAGGAGGTACTGAGTTTCTGTTTACACTGCCGAAGTAAGGGCGGTATTTTTAAAATGAATAAGGTTTCAGCAGAAAACGGATGGGGATGTCGAAAAAGAATTTTATAACCACAAAGTACACTAAGTTCACACAAAGGGAACACAAAGGTAAATCGCTGATTATTATTTCTTTGTGATCTTTGTGAATTTACTTTGTGTCCTTTGTGGTTAAAAAATTCTGACTTTTTCGTCAGGAACCTGATAGGCAACCTGTATATAAATAGTTTCATTATACTGAAATTATTTGATTAATAGTATACAATTTTTCACTATAGATACATCTTGTGTTTGGATGCAACAGGGCATCAAAGTGAGTCCGCCTGCCGGCAGCAGAAAAATCTGAGAATCTCTCCTATCGCATCTCCTGAATTTTTCTTCTTCCGGAACCAGTGACCTTCATCAGAATAGCTTATAAGCTTAAGCTTATTGCCACCCTGCATGGAAGCCAGCCGGGAATACCGTGCATTATAATTTACAACCGGATCATTTTCTCCAAGGATATATAATGAAGGGATCTTGCATTTATAATCATAATCACTTCCCGCTACTCCAAATAATGATACTGCAGCCCTGATCCCCCTGTAATTATCTGTAAGCAAGCGCTCCATCAGCATATTGCCCGAGCTGGCAGAAAGGCAATAGACTGGTTTGTCCGTAAATTCCTGCAGCAAATACTTCTTCCACCTAATAAGATCATTTACAGCATCTTCCTCAGACAAACCAGTGTAACTTTTTCCAAAACCGCATGAACCGGGATAATTTGGAGCCAGTATTCCATAGCCATTTTCACAAAGGTTCATTAGCAGATTATCCCACCTGGGGGAGAAGTCGGAATGAAAACCTGGGTGTATGTACAGGATTGTACCCTTAACCGGCTTAAGCGTATCCGCTAAATACCAGGCGCCGGAAACAGCTCCTGAGGAAGGTATAAATGATGCGCCAATATTTTGAGTAACAGAAGTGCCTGAAATATTCAAACTGCTCTTTTTAAAGGTATTATACAAGCAAAGGCTTTTGGGAGTATTAAGATCAGAATAAACAAAGGAAATAAGAGTGTCATTATAAAAATCGAAATTATATACCACACCTTCTGATATTAACGTTTCAGATTCCCTTGTTGAAAGATTTGTCCGTTTCAGAAGGTATTCACTATTGATTATCTCAACATAATAAAGATAGTCACCATTTACTTTTGGCATACGGATATCATGTGGCCTTCTGAAAACCTCTGCCGGCCAAATTTCCAAATTGTTGCTGATATCTGCTGAGTAAACCGAATAATACTCTGTTACATCGTTATTTACAAAAAACAGTATATTGCCTGAGAGGAAAGGATTCAGCTTTTCTCCATGCAGCTTTTCAGCAAGCGGGAATAAACGACCTGAATTAAAATCATAAAGGTACAGGCTATTATCGGAACTGATTACAATCCAATTATCATCTGCTGCAAGTCCGTTAATTTTACCAAAGCCTGTCATTATAGTCTTTAGATTATTTAAAGCAGGATCATAAAGAAAAAGAACTTTTTCATCTTTCATCTCAATAACAAGGCTTTTCGAAGGCAAAGTAAAAATACTTTTAACCGCCTGACCTGCAAGAATATCCCTAAGATTCACATTGAATGGAATAAAGGCCTCATCTCCATCAAAATCCTGCAACGCGCTGATCTCCTCCCCTGCCTGAAAGGGATTAAAGAGATTCGTATTGCCAGGTAAAATATCAGTGATATTACCATCTTTATAAGCCTTTAGCTCAAAATGATCAGAATCATTCTTTGAGAATATAATTCTTTGGTCAGTAGTAATCAGGTATTTATCGGCAACTTCAGGTGACGCGGAAAGGAAATTAATCAGCAGTGAATCACATTCATAAATATTGCCGGAAGGATTGTGGCAGGAAAAACAAAATAAAATAATTTGAAGAAACGGTATAAAAAGCCTGATGTGAATTCTCATAATACGGTTTTATCTGATACCTGACCAGTATCTTTTTATATCTTCCCACTCCTTTTCATCAGTCTCCCAGTTACAGAATATTGATATGCCGTCGACAACCCGTTCTGTGTCTGAAATTTTTCTCTCGCATGAACGTATAGTTTTCAGTGAGTTAGGTATATTCTCAATCTTCATGTTCCGGTATTTTCGCAATTCCGGTGCATTTATGAAAGTTCCTATCGATAAGAGGTACTGAACAGAAGGTGATAACTCCTTAAGCTTTTTAATATCGTGAAGCAGGGCAGAACAATTTTTCTCAAACTCTTTTTGAGTACCAAGGTTGGTATCATAATAAAGAAAGGATAGCTGATCGATGTACTTTATCAGTTCTGTGAGTTCAGCCATTGAAGTTTTTCTTTTCCATGGTTTTGTGCCGGGTGAGGTTGAAACCACTACAGAAGAAACAAATGTTTCCGGCATCAGTTCCCGGAATTGTCTGTGAAATCGGTTCACATTTTTACCATACGCATCAATATCGCCTGATCCGCCTTTTACCTCTGTTCTGTCGAGGAACTCATCTCCTTCAAGGATAAACTCAAAATCGAAATGTAACCCTGGCACATTCAGTGTATTTATCAGCTTTTTGCTATCGGCCAGGGCATTTTTCACCCAAAGGGAATCACTCAGAAAGACAGTCTTGTTCTGGATACCTCCAACCCATGGCAAAATAACAATCTCCGGATACAGGGACTTAAGTGTTTTTACACTCTGCACTGCCGTATCCGAGAACGCATAACCAGGGAGAGAGCCATCTCTCCCGAAAGGTCCGGCGAAGAGGTAAGCATATCTTATATTGTTACTTTGAAGTGTTGAAGCAA
>CAZEYY010000139.1:2153-8299 GCA_964516485.1 uncultured Rikenellaceae bacterium | reverse complement strand
ACTGATCGCATGTTGGAGAATGTCTCGAATGATTTCCTTCCGTGATATCTTCCTATACCGCTGCATCCGACTCCTCCATACGGCAGATACGGCGATGCGATCTGAATGACAGTATCGTTTATCCCGGCCGTGCCGCTTTGAGTCCTGTTCAGGAATTCACGTGCCAGCTTTTTATTATCTGTGAAAATGTATGTAGCGAGAGGTTTTGGATTCATTTCAATTATGCTGTATACTTCTTCGAACCTGTCAAATTCAATTACCGGCAGCAATGGTCCAAATACTTCTTCCTTCATGATCGGATCGTCCGGTTTAATATCCTTTATAACAGTCGGAGAAACATAGCAGTTCTCTTCATCTATTATACCCCCTGTAACTATTTCCCCTGCCTGCATCAGTTTGGATAATCTTCTTACATTATCCCTGTTGATTATCCTTGCGAAATCACTGCTTTTCAGGGGATCAGAGCCGTAGAACCGTTGTAATTCATTTGTTATTAATTCAAGAAACCTGTCTTTCACTACTCTGTCAATCAAAACATAATCGGTACAGATACAAGTCTGACCTGCATTCATGAATTTACCCCAGGCAATCCTTTTTGCTGCATAGTTCAGGTTTGCATCTGAAGCTATAACGCAGGGATTCTTGCCTCCGAGTTCAAGCGACAGGGGAATCATATTTTCAGCAGCCTTCTGCATAACATATTTACCTGTTTTGCAGCTACCTGTGAAAAAAATATAGTCGAACTTGTAACTGAGCAGGTATTCGCTTACAGAATGATCGCCGTTCATCATTACAATAAGCTCTTTTGGAAATTCATCAAGGATTTTTTCCATCACTTTGGTGACAGCCTGTACCTGCCTTGATGCCTTCATTACAACACAGTTACCGGCCGCGATGGCACCAATAAGAGGCATGAATGAAAGCTGGAACGGATAGTTCCATGGCGAGAGAACGAGCACCTGACCGTATGGCTGGGGAGTTATATAGCTGAAAGCAAGAAAGTGCACAAGCGGGGTCCGGACATACTTTTTACCGGTCCATTTTCTGAGTCTGCGAATCGTAAGATTAATCTCCTTGATTACAAACCTTGTTTCGGTTGCCAGAGATTCAAATTCAGGCTTATGAAAATCCTGCCGCAAAGCATTTATTATTTCCTTTTCATTCTCAACGATCAGCTTCCTGAGTTTTTTAAGAACTTCAAGCCTGTAACGGACATCCAGGGTTTTGCCTTCAGCAAAAAATCTCTTCTGGCCTTCCAGTATCTTATTTATTTCTTCTGATTCCATTCCTCTTCCAGGAGTTTTAGTTTTTGGGATATATCGTGAATGTGATATTCGTCCTTTGGCTCAATCCTGTTCATTGCATATTCTGCTAATGCAGTGATTGTCAGACTCGGATTTACACCGATATTTCCCTGAACAACAGATCCGTCGGTGATATAGAAATTGTGGTAGTTGTGAACCCTGAAGTTGCTGTCGATCACCCCTGATTCAGATGATCCCGACATCGGGCACCCACCCAGTATGTGGGCGGTAGTTGGTCTGTTAAACAACACTTCAAGAAGAATATTCTGGGGAATGCCTTTTACTTTATCCGCATACCTGAACATTACTTCCTGACCAACCGGAATATATGCAGGTACCTTCTTGTTCCCGCGGTTATCAATAACCATTCTGCCGCCGAACGCAGTCTTCTTCCAGACCATCTTCATGGCATTGTCTACCGTCTGCATAACAAGAAGAATTACAAGGTTGGAGGACCACCTGAAGTTAAAAAGGGTTTTAAGGAATTGCACCGGATGCTTTACCGTATTAACAATCAGATTCCATGATCTTTTAAGCGAAGTTGCCGCCCCTTCCGCCGATAAACCAAAGAACCATTTCATCGCATTTGAGTTATCGGGATACTTTACGATCTCGACATGAGTATGAGGATCAGGACTGAACACTGAAGTTATGGCAAGCCCGTTATTAAGTTTCCGGTCTGCCCCGGAGACTGCACACAGTGTCTCGGCGTTTGTCCGGAGCTCATGACCAAGCATTTCGGATAGCAGAGGCAATGTACCGTATTTATATTTCTGCTTAAGTAACAGTTCGAGCGTTCCCAGTGTGCCTGCCGCAACCACAATGCCTCTTGAGGTGAAGGTTTTTGCTTTTGCCCCGAACAGGGAAGTAACTTTTCTGGTATGAATATGATACAGATCATCCTGAAGGATAATCTTTTCCGCTCTTGTTTCAGGGAGTATTCTGACACCAAGCTTTTCAGCGAACCAGAGGTAGTTTTTATCGAGAGTGTTTTTGGCGTTTTCCCTGCATCCGACCATGCATCCGCCGCACTCGGTGCATTTATTTCTCAGAGGTCCCAGTCCATTGAAATACGGATCAACCGGATCACCTTTTTCCCCGATATTAACTCCGACATAGACAGTCTCAAATGAACTATGGGCATCCATTTCTTTTGCGACTTCCTCAAGAACTTCATCCTCAACGTTCAGTTTTGGATATTTCTGTCTTCCGAGCATGAAGGATGCTTTAGAGTAGAAAGGCCGGAGAATTTCTTTCCAATCCCCGAAGCGCGACCATGCCGGATTCTTGAAGAATTCATCGGGAGGGACGTAAAGGGTATTTGCATATACAAGACTTCCACCGCCGACGCCGGTTCCGCTAAGTATACTTGCCTTACTGTAGAAGGAGAGCTTTTGAAATCCGAAAAACCTTAAAGGCGGGAACCACAGGTACCTTGGAAGGTTCCAGTTGGTGCGAGGGAAATCATCATTATAATAACGTTTACCCTGCTCAAGGACCAGTACCTTATAACCTTTTTCAGCAAGTCTCAGGCTGGCGACACTTCCTCCGAAACCTGATCCTATAACGATATAGTCATATATCATTATTAAGAACGGATTGATTACAAACAATAGAGTGCTAATATAGAAAGACCTGCGGAAAATGAGCAGGAAGCATATGAAAAATCATTATGCACAAAAGCATTAACTATAGCTTCCCGACAAACAGCATAACTGTCAACTCTGTCACTAAACAGCAAATCAGGTCAGTTTCAAGGGTAAGCCCCGATTGAGGATCATGATCCGCCAGCTGGCGGAGCGTTATCCTCCATTTGCTATTTCAAAGAACCCAGACTCCATTGGTGCACCGGTTTTTTCTTTTTATTGAAGAGGATAAAGCAGGAGATTATTCAGTATCACCGGAAACGGACTCATGTCTTTTCAGTTATGGTAGGGCAAAACAGAATTTCCTTGTACTGTAAATCCGCAACAGAAGTACTACTTCCTGTCCATAAATGCATTTCGCCAACGCTTATACGGATCATCAAATCTAACATTGACAGTATCAAATTGCCTTGGATCCCAATCCTTTCCTGCCCAGTTAAGAATTTCTTTATGATCATCGTGGTCAGGATCAGATAAGGCTTCGATTACTCTGAAATAACCATCCACACCTCCGCAGTCTTCAGGCGGACAAGCATTATTACCGTCAATACAGATCGGGTATTTAGTCACCTTTTCCCTGAAAATATAGCCCTCCAGCTTCACTTTATGAATCCAGCTGTCACCATAATCATATTCGTATACAGCTTCCACGCCAAGCGCATTGAAATACGCAATTAATGGTATTTCCCATCCTGGAAAGACTTCTGGCAATTCTCCTGAACCATCGAAATCCGGAATCCCGATAAGGACTTTTTTCCCTTTTCCTTTCCCTTTTATTTCAAAATGGTGAAGGTGATAATCCTTCCAGCCCATTGCATCCTGAATGGCAACATGCAGATCCCAGAAATTGTAGTCCAGGGGTACCTGTATCCTTCGCCAGATTCTAGGTTCAATCTCATGAAGCTCTATGGAGAATTGCATAACCTGACTTTTCAATGCAGAATGAAGAGGCAGTTTCTCATATTTCATCAGATATCCTTCTTCAGTGTAATTTTTATCGAATCTGCTTGCCATGTCTCAGAGGTTTCTTTTTAATTCCTTCCCTTCTTTTGTCAGTCTGTATCGTTGATTTCGACTATTTGGCTTTTCAGGAATGGTCATTTCAACAATCCCAGCATCCAGTGCAGGCTTTAGATAATTCTTGAGGAAGTTCATTCTGTCAGAGAGTTTAAGACAATCTTGTAGATCCTGCCTGGTCATTTCTCCAGCTAAAATTGAAATTAGGTTCTCAACTTGAGGGGTAACTTGAGGGGTAACTTGAGGGGTAACTTGGGGGGTAACATCTTTTTGTGCCGGAAAGGTCATTCTCAGGAAGTGATCTGAAAACTCAAAGCATTCTTTCCCATAACTGTTAAGGATTCTTGGTACTCCGGATCCAAGTTGCTCTACCATTCCCAGATCTTTAAAAACCCGCATTAGTTCTTTATTCCGTGGAACTGAAAAACCTTCAAAGAACTCATCCTGGTTTAATCCTTCCGGCAGCCCGCCAGCAGATGTTATTTCAATCCTGTCGGGGAAAATTTCAAATTTCGGAGGAACTTCGTTTGTAAAATCATTATGTACAAAAGCATTTACTATAGCTTCCCGTAGCGCAACAGAATCCCATAGCCTTATATTAATCCTCTCTTTTGATGTAATTTGTGTTGCAGTAGGGTTTTCTATTTCAATTTTATCAATAACCTGCTTGGCTGCCCGGACCAGGCATCCATTACCATAATCGTTACTTTCTCTTAGATCAACCCTCGTGTTACTGCTGTATTTTGCTACTTTAATGGAGGTGGAGTTATTATCTGCCAGTAAATAAGCTACATAGTTATATTTTCCTGTATCGGTCAGCAATTCAAGGTTAGAAGCAAAATTTTCATTCAGAGCCAGACCAGATGATTCATAATAAATTCTGAGTTGCCCGAACTTGAGATCCTGTTTATTTGATACTATCCGGCCAAGTGAGTTTCGTATACGTTTAGCGAAGAGCTCATCAATCATTTTCTGGGGCATTGGTTCAGCTGCAGTACCTATCCGTATGTAACAACCCTTTTCAGTCAGACCATATTTCTTTTTGTAATATGGCTTTTCCGGTCCACTGGCAATAGTGATTTTAATAATGTCTTTAGTTCCCTTCTTCTCAGCCTGAATATCAAATAGTCCCATGCAAGAAGGCAAGATGTTGTTTTTTATTCTGTCTTTCAGTCTCAGCATGTCTCCATCAAGATCGCTTACTCCAGGTACATTACCTTCTTTGTCAATACCGATAAATATATTCCCGCCTTCATGGTAATTCAAAAAGGCTATAACTTCCTTTTCGATATCAACATCAGGGCTGAGTTCTTGCTTATATTCGAGGCGATTTGTTTCAGTCATATTTTTCAATCGCTTTTGTACCAACTATTTCTATGGTCGTGTTTTTTTCAGAATGTGATTCTTGACATCTGTGTCCATAAATATAGCCTGTCGTTTTCTGATCCCTGAACCCCTCCGATCAATTGAATAGTCTTCCTTTAAGAGCTAAAGTATACACTATTATTGAATCCTCTAATTTACAAATATCTGTTCCAGCTCAGAAGCATAGACCTGCAGAAATTACCGGGTTGAAAGGTCCTGCCCTGATATTTATGGCTCTTGTAATCTTACCTGTCAATATCGTGGGCTAGTATAAAACCTGGTTTACTATCGCTTCCCGACAAACAGCATAAATGTCAATTCTGTCACTAAACCTCAACTCAGGTCCTTTTTTGTTTTACCTTTTATACTTTATTTAGTATAATTAGGCAATGGATTCAGAAATTACATATTACAGGCAGTTACAGGAACATCTTGATAAGCTGCCCATTGGTTATCCTAAAACAGATTCAGGAGTAGAAATAAGAATTCTGCAATTGCTTTTTACACCCCTCGAGGTAAAAGTGGCTCTTTGCCTGAGCCTGGGAAATGCTTCCATGGAAACGGTGAGGAAAAGACTTGAAAAAAAATTCAGGATTTCATATGAGACTGAAAAAGTAGCACGAATCCTTAATGATATGTTTATGAAGGGTGCTATTAACAGGTCTGGGGCGGAGCCATTCAGATATAGCAATGCAATGCTTGCCATCGGGATGTTTGAACATCAGCTGGGTGACTTGACCGTGGAAATGGTGGAGCTGATGCATCAATACTTTGATGAGGGGTTTGATGATGAATTTTTCAGGTCTTCATTGCC
>CAZEYY010000139.1:0-2053 GCA_964516485.1 uncultured Rikenellaceae bacterium | reverse complement strand
TGCATCAATACTTTGATGAGGGGTTTGATGATGAATTTTTCAGGTCTTCATTGCCGCAGTTACGCACAAGTCCCCATATGAAGGCCATTGTCCCGGAATATAATATCGCCACCTACGAGGACATGCGGGCAATCATAAAGAAGACAAACAAGTCCATACAGGTGGCAAATTGTGTATGCAAGGAAGGGGAGGCATTACTTGGCAAGCCCTGCAAACAAACTAAGGATATCGAAGTTTGTCTTATGTTTGATGCGAAAAGTTATCTTGACAGGGGGAAGGCCAGAACCATCACCAAAGACGAGTGTTTGGAAATCATTAACCGGGCAGAACGGGAAGGATTGGTACTGCAACCCGGTAATTCACTTCAACCATTTTGACTTTAACGGCTTTTATGAAAATAACAGACAGTAAAACTGTCATTTAACTGCATTAGAATAAAGCTTCAGTTAAATTCTCACCATTTTGTGCCGTGGCATTCAAAGCAGGATACTCCGGTGCTTCCACCCTTTAAATCGGCTCCGTGACATGATACGCAATTTGTAAGAGGTTGGGTAAGTCCGCTCTTGTGCATATACCCGTCCTGATTTACAGTATGATCTGCCGGAGGATTATAGCCTGAGCTATTTGTCTTTTCACATCCGATGAAGAGAGCCATTACGGCCAATATCATCATGATTAACACTGATTTACGGGCTTTCATATTTTCCTGGTCTTTGGTTGAATGAAGAAGTTCAAGGTTTATTTACTGTAAAACGTACCCGGAGATTATTATTGCCGGTCACCACGGTGATATATATCATCCGGACAACGGTATCGGGAGGACAACCCTTTTTGAAATCAGTCGCCTGAAGCCGCTGTCAATTCTTATTCTTAGTATATTGACCTTCAATTCAAGGATGTACGATTTATGAAAACCTATGCATTTGTTTTAATGATTATTTCTACTGCTTGCTCCTGTGGCAGTGATTCAAAGAAGCACGTGATTCCTGAAAAAGATGATAACAATGATAAAATGGAAGAGGGACAGGAGAAGCTGAAATATCTTGCACTGGGTGACTCTTACACTATCGGTGAAAGCGTTGACCCCTCCATGCGCTACCCTGTTCAGATAGCAGACTCCCTGGAAAAGAGGGGATGCCTCATGGAAGATCCCCGGATAGTTGCAGTCACCGGCTGGACAACCGGTGACCTGAAGGCTGGTATCAAAACTGCCAATCCGCAGGGCCCCTATGACCTGGTCAGCCTGCTGATTGGGGTGAATAACCAGTACCGGGGTATGGATATCAATATCTACAGGAAGGAGTTCAGTGAACTGATAGATCAATCGATTTTCTTTGCAGGGAATGACACCGGCAGGGTAATAGTACTCTCAATACCTGACTGGGGTGTGACTCCTTTTGCATCCGGCAGGGACAGGGATAAAATTGCGCGGGAGATAGACCAGTACAATGCGATAAACAAAGAGATAACATTGTCCAAAGGGATTGTCTGGATAGATGTGACAGCAATATCAAGACTTGCCCTCAATGATGCAACGCTGATTGCCAGTGATGGCCTGCATCCGTCAGGAAAGATGTATACAGAGTGGGTAAAACTGGCGCTCCCGGAGGTATTGAAGATGGTTAAGAAGGAATAGCAATGGGTATGGAGGCAGCACACAAGGAGGCTAAGGCCCTGGATGCACAGGATGAACTCTACGGGTACAGGGCACGGTTTGTTTCAGGGGACGAAAGGCTGATCTACCTGGATGGTAATTCTCTCGGCAAACTGCCCGCTGAGAGCAAAACCATCATCGGGCATTCTGTCAATTATGAATGGGGAGAGAGACTGATCAGAAGCTGGAACGAGGACTGGTTTACGAAGAACATTGAACTTGGAGATAAAATTGCCCGGATTGCCGGAGCGTCCAAAGGCGAAATAGTAATTACCGATACCACTTCAGTCAATCTCTACAAGCTGGCCCACGCGGCACTTAATTATCAGAAGGGCAGGACCCGTATTGTGACAGACGAACTGAACTTTCCCTCTGACATTTATATTTTCCAGGGCCTGG
>CAZEYY010000138.1:0-8369 GCA_964516485.1 uncultured Rikenellaceae bacterium | reverse complement strand
TTTACAGTACAGCAGATATCAGGCATGATCTGTTCAATGTATGAGCTGAAGATCGGCAGACATAAGGGAGAAAAACGTAAGTCGGATTTTTTATTGTAGACCAAAGATAAAAGGCAACCGGCAACAGGCAACCGGCAACAGGTTACAGGCTATGCAGGACCTCTTTCTTCCTTCCGCCTTTCGCCTTTCGCCTTTCGCCTTTCGCCTATTATTTTATCGCACTTATCTCTCCGATCCTTTTTATATGCTCACCTGTCCTTTCTGCAAGGCATTTTTCGTAAGCATCCCAGTCAGATATAACATGCTGTGCAACACCCGATTCTACAGCTGCTTTTGCAACTGCTGAGGCAACCTTTGGCAACAGCCTGGGATCGAGAGGTTTGGGGATTATATATTCTTTTCCGAATTCGAGTTTGTCAACATTATAGGCTTTAAGTACACTGTCAGGAACAGGTTCCTTTGTGAGCTGGGCAAGCGCTTTTGCTGCAGCAAGCTTCATCTCCTCATTTATTGTTGTAGCCATGCAGTCGAGTGCACCTCTGAATATATATGGAAATCCAAGAACATTGTTTATCTGGTTGGGATAATCAGATCTTCCGGTTGCAAAGATCAGATCGTTTCTTGTGGCCATGGCATCCTCATAGTCAATTTCGGGGTTTGGATTAGCCATTGCAAAAACCACAGGATTTTCAGCCATTGTTGCAAGCATCTCCTTCGACAGCATTTTGGCTGCTGACAGTCCGAGGAACAGGTCGGCTCCTTTTACTGCCTCTGCGAGAGTACTTATATCGCGGTTTGTAATGAATTCCTTTTTATATTTATTCAGGTCGGTACGTTTACTGTTTATCACACCCTTTGTGTCGACCATTACAATATTTTCCTTTTTGACACCCAGTGCAACATAGAGTCTTGAGCATGAAATTGCAGCAGCACCTGCCCCGCAGACAACCAGTTTAATTTTATCTATCTTCTTCCCGCTTATTTCGAGGGCATTAAGAAGCCCCGCAGCGGATATAATTGCTGTTCCATGCTGATCATCATGGAACACAGGGATTTTCAATATCTTTTTAAGCTCTGTTTCAATCTCGAAGCATTCCGGAGCCTTAATATCTTCAAGATTTATTCCGCCGAATGTAGGAGCTATCTGGCGGCAGAACTCTATTACTTTTGCAGGGTCCTTTTCATCAACCTCTATATCGAATACATCCACGTCAGCAAAAACCTTGAATAACAGGCCTTTGCCTTCCATGACAGGCTTCCCGGCAAGTGTCCCAATATCACCAAGGCCAAGTACTGCGGTTCCGTTTGAAATAACAGCAACTAGGTTTCCTTTTGCAGTATATTTATATGCATCGCGGGGATTTTTCTCAATCTCCAGACAGGGGAATGCCACGCCGGGAGTATAGGCCAGGCTTAAATCCCTCTGGTTGAAATAGGGCTTTGTCGGTATAACTTCCACCTTGCCCTGCCTGCATCTGCTGTGATACAGCAAAGCTTCCTCTTTTGTAACTTTTGCCATGGCGTTTATTTTTTAGGTTGAAATTCTCCTGCGATGAAGAACAATAAATGGGAAAAAAATATCATTTATCAAAGTTACTAAATCTGTATGTTATTATTATGAGAAAAGTCAGTTCTGTGACTGCATGGCTCATTATTGATTAAATATATTTTGCATTACAAACAAATTTCAATATTTTCAGCCTTTTTATTTACAACCTTATAAAGTTCACCTTTTAAAGCTGATATATGAACAGAAATTTAGCAATTGGTGCTGATATTGGCGGCAGTCATATTACCTCGGCAGCGATTGATCTTACAACAGGATTGATCCTGAAAGAGACGATTACGGAGCAGGCTGTGAATAACCAGGCATCTGCAGGTACAATAATAGGCCTGTGGGCTTCAACACTGTCTTCAACCCTTTCCAGGGTTCCCGCCGGGAGCGTCAGGGGAATCGGATTTGCAATGCCAGGGCCTTTTGACTATGTTAAGGGTATCTGTTACATTAAGGGTGTGGCGAAATATGAAAACCTTTATGGATTCAATATCTCCGATGCCATTGCAAGCAGCCTTGATGTGCCTGAGAATTTTCTCATCAGGTTCATGAATGACGCTTCATCCTTCGCTGTAGGTGAAGCATGGGCAGGAAGTGCAAAGGATTATTCCAGGTCACTTTCAATTACTCTTGGAACCGGTTTCGGATCAGCTTTTATTGAAAATAAAATTCCGATTGTCGACGGTCCACTTGTTCCGAAAATAGGATGTGTATATCACCTGCCTTACCGCGATGGCATTGCCGATGATTATTTTTCAACACGCGGTCTTCTGGGACGTTATAAAAAGCTTACAGGCAAGGATCTTTCAGGAGTTAAGGAACTCGCAGCTCTCGCCGGCACAGATACTGTTGTCAATGAACTCTTCAGAGATTTTGGCGACAATCTTGGAAAATTTCTTGCTCCCTGGCTCAAAGGCTTTGATGCAGAGATACTTGTGATCGGGGGTAATATTTCACATGCATACAACCTTTTCGGCAGTCATTTTGAAAACAGCCTCAGGGAACAGAACTGCAACAGCGAAGTAGCCCTGTCGAGGCTCAAGGAGGATGCTGCACTTATAGGAAGTGCCTACCTGCTTGATGATGATTTCTGGAAAGCTGTTCAGCATGCACTGCCATTGATGTGAGCGAAAGGCAAAAGGCAAAAGGCAAAAGGCAAAAGGAAGAACAAATAACTCTAAACTTTAAATTAATAATTATATGCACCAGAATCATTTTAACATAAAGAAGATACTGCCGGTTTTAATGGCATTCTTCGTAATGAGTTTTGTAGACCTTGTGGGAATTGGCGTCGACAGGGTAAGCAAGGACATGAACCTGAGCGCCACGCTTGCACAGCTTATACCCTCGGCTGCCTTCCTGTGGTTCCTCCTCCTGTCAGTTCCGGTGGGAATAATGCAGTCAAGGCTTGGAAAACGTTTCATGCTCAATATTGGAATGGGTGTCACTGCTCTCGGGCTTTTAGTACCATATTTCATGTATTCTTTTGAAATGGTTCTTGTGGGTTTTGCGCTTCTCGGAATTGGTAATACAATAGTACAGGTATCAGCAAATCCCCTTCTTGTTGACGTGGTTCCCGGGAACAGGGCTTCAAGCTTCCTGAGCTTCTCTCAGTTTGTTAAAGCTATCGGTTCAATGATAGGTGCACCGCTTGCCGGATTACTTGCCCTTCAGTTTGGCGACTGGAAGCTTCTCTTCCTTATTTTCGGAATTGTGTCGATACTTACAGTTGTATGGCTTGGTGCAACAAAGGTTGATGAGGCCAGGCTGCCTGAGTCAAAGGCTACATTCAGTTCTGCTTTCGGACTGCTTGGCAACGGCTTTGTCTTCCTGATGGTCATGTCGATATTTCTTGTTGTTGGCATTGATGTCGGCTTCAATTCAAACTCAGGCCAGTTCCTTATAAAACAATTCGGCATGGATCCTGTGGCAGCGGAATCAGGCAGGAGCGTCTATTTCTTTGGTCGTATGCTTGGAACCTTTGCAGGTGCACTTATGCTGACCAGGATTTCTTCAAGGAGTTTCTTCATGTGGACTTCCGTTCTGGGCATAATCTGTCTTGCAATACTTCTTCTGGTTCATTCAACTGCAGTTGCCTGGGCAATGGTATTCATGACCGGCCTTGCAGTAGCGAATATATGGCCGCTTGTTTTCAGCATAGCAGTTGAGAAATACCCTGACAGGAGCAATGAGATTTCAGGTCTGATGATGATGGCTATTTCAGGCGGAGCAGTTATCCCACTTGTAATAGGATGGGTTGGTGAGGTGACAAATGTAGTTCTTGGCATGTCGCTGCTTATTCTCTGCCTGGTTTATCTGCTGGGGGTATCAATTTATTGCCTGAAGAAGCAATAAAAGGAGCGGCAGCAATATGCCGCTAATCTGACCGGAGATAAAATTGCCGTTTTCAGATAGAAAATACCCTTCTACGGAGATTTATTTTTTTTCTCAGAAATAGTTGTCCCATTTTTGTTGTTGCAGAAACGGGACAACTATTTTTTATATGAAGCTGAAAAAAAACATTGCAACAAGTGAAGCAGGATTTGTCTTCAATCCTGGCACCGGTGATTCGTTTTCAGTGAACCAGACAGGTGCTGAAATACTTGCTCTAATCAAGCAGGAAGTTTCGCCTGAGGAAATCATCAGGATATTGACTGAGAAGTTCGAAGTTGAAGCGGATAATGCCGAAAAAGATCTTGATGATTTCATTTCACAGCTCTATACTTTCAATCTTGTTGAGAGGTAATAATCTGAATATCAGCATTTAAAGATGAAGGATAAACAGAAAAGCAGGAGTATTGTAGTGGCTGTCACAGCTTTAAATGCAATCGACAGTCCGGGGCCAGGTATAGCTGTAATACGCTGCCTGCGGGAAGATCCGGAATTTGATGTTAAGATCATAGGACTGTCTTACGAGTCTCTGGAACCCGGCATCTACATGCACGATCTTGTTGACAAGACATACCAGATACCCTTCCCTGCATCGGGCACTGATATGCTTCTTACTAGGATAAGGGAGATAAATGAAATTGAGAAGATAAATGTGCTTATCCCCAATTTTGATGCGGAGCTGTATAACTTCATCAGGATTGAAGACAGATTGTCGGAAATTGGTATCAGGACTTTTCTGCCATCTGCAGAAGCCTTCGATGCAAGAGATAAGGTAAACCTTGCAAAATTTGCCGAGAAACACCATTTTACCATACCTCCATACAGAGTAATATTCCAGCTGAATGAAGTGAAACAGATTTCTGAAAATCTTGGATTTCCCCTTGTTGTAAAAGGGAAATACTATGATGCTTATATATGCAACTCAATATTTGAAGCAGAGAAAGCTTTCTATAAGTTGCAGGCAAAATGGGGTGTGCCGGTGATAATTCAGAAATTCATTCCGGGAACAGAACTCAACGTGGCTGTACTTGGAGACGGCAAAGGAAATGCACTGAGTATTGTAGCGATGCGAAAACTTTATATTACAGACAAGGGTAAGGCATGGGCCGGGATAACTATTGAAAACAGCCAGCTTACAGAAACAGCAGTCAGATTTGTCAGGGCAACCAAATGGAAGGGCGGATGCGAACTTGAAATTATGATGTCGGCTGATAACAAACCATATCTGCTTGAGGTAAACCCCCGCTTTCCTGCCTGGATCTACCTTACAGCTGCAGCCGGTCAGAATCAGCCTGCTGCTCTTGCAAAGCTGGCAATGGGTTATGAACTGCCCGAAATGAAGGAATATCAGGCAGGAAAACTATTTATCCGCTATTCATGGGATATGATAGTGGATATTAATGAGTTTCAAAAAATTTCAGGAACCGGAGAATTGTAACATTTGTTACAATTTCATTATTGTATGACTATGGAAAAGTTAAGTTACGAACGGCCGGCAATAAGGAAGATGAATGCCGGACTTATGAATAAATTCGGTGCGAGGATTGAGAATGAGCCGGTTACACAGATAGATGGCGTCCCGGTAAGTTCCCTGATGAGGGATTATGGTTCCCCGCTTTTTGTGATCTCTGAAAAGCAGATCAGAAGCAATATCCAGAATGCTGTACGTATTTTCAGAACACGTTATCCGCTTGTACAGTTTGCCTGGTCGTACAAAACTAATTACCTCGATGCAGTGTGCCGCATCTTTCATCAGGAAGGATCATGGGCTGAAGTGGTATCGGGTTTTGAATACGACAAGGCATTGGCAAACAATGTGCCCGGCAACAGGATCATTTTTAACGGACCTGACAAATCAGGAGAAGACCTTCTGAAGGCTGCAAAAAACAATTCACTTATACATATCGATCACCTTGATGAACTTCTGATGCTGATCGATATTGCAGGGGTACATGGCCTGAAGCCAAGAGTAGCAATCAGGGTGAATATGGATACCGGTATCTTTCCAAAATGGGACAGGTTCGGGTTCAACCTCGAGAACGGGCAGGCATGGAGTGCTATCACAAGGATAATGAACGATAAAAACCTTCAGTTGTCAGGCCTGCATTGTCATATTGGAACTTTCGTTCTTTCTCCGTCAGCCTATTCGGCAGCTGCCTTAAAGCTCTCAGAACTGGCAAGGGATATTAAAAACAAATACGGAAAGGCTATTGAGTATCTTGATCTCGGGGGAGGTTTTCCATCGAACAACAGGCTTAAGGGTGTTTATATGCCGGGATCGGATACAGTGCCTTCACTTGATCAGTATGCCGATGCAATTACCTCTGCATTGCTGGGTTTTGGATACAGGCAGGACGAACTGCCTTTGCTTATCCTTGAAACAGGCAGGGCTCTTATTGATGACGCCGGGTATCTGCTGGGTACTGTTTTGACCAACAAGAGATTGTCAGATGGAAGAAGGGCTACGATACTTGATTTCGGTGTGAATATTCTTTTTACATCATTATGGTATGATCATAAGATCAGTCCGGCCCAGGATTCAGTGCAGATGACAGAGGATATGGTACTGTATGGCCCTCTGTGCATGAATATTGATGTGATAAGGGAAGGGATAAACATGCCGGTGCTTGAGAAGGGGAATCATGTTGTAGTTCATAAGGTAGGCGCCTACAATATGACACAGTGGATGCAGTTCATCACTTTCAGACCCAATGTGGTACTGGTAGATTCAAATATGAGGACCCATATTATAAGAAAGAGTGAAACAATAGAGACAGTAACAATGAATGAATCGGTACCGGAACAACTTAAGGGCAAATAAAGCTGACAGCCGATGAAGACAAGAGTTTTAAAGGAACATTTCAGCAACACAATTCTGCCTGCTGTGCTCAACAGCTACTCAGTGATTTTCTTCTTCAACAACAGATTTTTCTCTCTTGTACTGCTTCTTGTCACCTTTTTTAATCCTGTTGCCGGTCTGAGCGGCCTTGCAGCAGCTACGGCAACTGTCCTGATTGCTGACAGAATGGGATTCGACAAGGCTCTTCTCCGGCAGGGTATTTACAGTTTCAATGCTCTTCTGGCTGGTATTGGCATGGGCACTATGTATGAACCGGGTATTGTCTTCTCTGCACTCCTTATGCTGGTTTCAGTTATCAGCCTGCTGATTTCAGTTACGCTGGGAGGTTTTTTCAGCCGGTCGGGCCTGCCAATCCTCAGCATTCCTTTTGTAATTTCAATCTGGATCATAATGGTTTCATCGGCTCACATGACAAACCTTGGCCTGACTCAGCGCAATGTATTCTGGATGAATGAGATGTATTCAGTAGGAGGAAAACCGCTGCTCGATATTTTCCAGGTAATAGATAATCTGCCGCTTAACAGAATGCTTGTGATATATTTAAGGTCAATGAGTTCTATTATTTTTCAGGATAACCTTCTTGCAGGTATAATAATAGCAACGGCAATCCTGATTACCTCAAGGATTACTTTTCTTCTTTCCATCCTGGGTTTTACAGCAGCTTATCTGTTCGCTTTTTTCATTGGTTCCGACATGGCAAGCTTCAGTTTCTACAATGTGGGAGTCAATTATATACTTCTTGCAATTGCTATCGGGGGCTTCTTCCTCATCCCGTCAGCCTACTCATTTTTGTGGGCTGTAATAATGATACCTGTGATCTCAATGCTGATCTTATTCCTGCGTATGCTGACTGGCACCGCAGGTCTTCCCTTATTTTCACTTCCATTCAGCATTGCTACAATAGTATTTGTCTATTTCCTGAAACTGAGGATTGAACCAGGGGCCCTGAAATGTACCTTAATACAGAATTATTTACCCGAAACAAACCTGTATACCTATATAAACAACAGCGATCGTCTCAGAGGTTTCATGTATAGTCCGGTTTTTCTTCCATTTTGGGGAGAATGGACTGTTTATCAGGGATATAACGGACAGTATACTCATAAGGGAGAATGGAAAAATGCACTCGACTTTGTTATAAAGGATGAAAGCGGCAAGCTGTTTTCAGGCACACCGTATAAAAATGAAAATTACTACTGTCATGATAAACCAGTGCTGGCACCTGCTGATGGTTATATTACAGAACTGGTTGATAATGTTTTGGATAATGAGCCAGGAAAAGTTAATACAGAGAAGAACTGGGGAAATACAGTAGTGATAAAACATTCGGAAACTCTTTATTCCCAGTTATCCCACCTTAAGCAAGGTTCGATAAGAAGAAAAAAGGGTGAATATGTAAGAAAAGGAGAGGTACTGGCTTCATGCGGAAATTCAGGCAGATCGCCCGAGTCACACCTTCACTTTCAGCTTCAGTCATCACCGGCAGTCGGGTCAAAGACTACTGAATATCCGTTTGCTTATTACCTCCGCCGCGTAAATGGTACAAATACACTCTGCTCATGG
>CAZEYY010000137.1:0-8644 GCA_964516485.1 uncultured Rikenellaceae bacterium | reverse complement strand
ACAGGGAGAATATAATGCATATCTATCCTGATATTGAATTCGGATTCAATATTGTTCCGACCTACGTCAGTTTTTTCACCAGTCTGAATGGTTATCTTGAACGCAATGAACCACTTAAATTATTGTCGGAGAATCCATTTCTTGCGGATACACGACTGTTTAACGGTCAGCCGCGTCCACTTCTTTTCACCACTCCCGATACGGATCATGAACTTGTGCTGACAGCCGGGATTAAAGGGAATTCAGGTATTGGAGGAAGCTATCTTATCTCAGCCTCATATTCGGTGATAGAATCAATGCTATTCTATTCCAATGTTGTTTCTCCTGATACAATTGTGCCCAGGGCTTATGGCAATTATTTCATTTACACAGCTGATAACGGGAATATTCTGAACATTCACGGGGAGCTGTCAGCTGCAATAAGTGATAAGATGACCTTTAACGGGGCTGCAAATTTCTTCAGCTACAGTTTCAGCACCACTGCCTGGAACATGCCCCTGTGGGATGCCAGGGCAGGACTTGAATATAATCTGCGTGATAAAATTATAGCAGGAGTGGATCTGACTGCAAGAGGAAGCCGCACTAATGTTATAAATGGTGATTTTTACAGCATTCAGGCAGGATATACACAGAAAGAGATTGAGATGCCTGCCCATGTCAATATGAACCTTTCTGCAGAGTACAGGTACTCTAAGATTCTTTCATTCTGGACCAGGTTAAACAACATTGGTTTTAACCAGTATAGTGAATGGGCTTATTACCCCTCCCAGAGGTTCCTTTTCCTTCTTGGATTTACCTACAGCCTCTGAGTCTGAATTGTAACATTTGTTACATTTTTCAGCCCGTGGCAGCCAGTTCTGTTCCAGTCTGACATTCTTACAATCAGGCTCTCATGAAATGTTAATTTCCCGGGGAATATTGTGCATATTTTTCGCATTTTTTTCAAGGAAAAACCGTTTTTAATGAGTATATTTGCTGCGTTAATTAATAATCATTATATCAGTAAATTATAAGCGATAAAGTGAGGTTGGATGCAGGCAGGAGAAACAGAAAAAAGGCTAATCTGAATACATCACCGGTTTATTTTGCTTAAATGAGAAAAGGCAGCAGTAATACTTCTGTTTTGATATGATTATTGACAACTTATAAAAGGTTTAAAGAAATAAGAAAATGACCGAAAAGGAAAAGAAGTTACAGGACAGTATTGAGTACTCAGCGGAGAATATACAGGTACTGGAAGGTCTCGAGGCTGTGAGAAAGAGACCTGCCATGTACATCGGCGACACAGGTATTAAAGGTTTGCATCATCTTGTTTATGAGGTGATCGATAATTCAATTGATGAGGCTCTTGCAGGCTATTGCGGCAAAATAGATGTGGTAATAATGACTGATGGCTCTGTCAGTGTTACCGACGATGGACGAGGAATACCGACAGGTATGCATGAAAAGGAAAAGAAATCTGCACTTGAGGTTGTAATGACAGTTCTCCATGCAGGTGGAAAATTCGACAAGGATTCTTATAAAGTATCCGGTGGTCTGCACGGCGTCGGTGTATCATGCGTGAATGCACTTTCTGACAGTCTGAAAGCTGTGGTAATGCGTGAAGGCCAGATATTCAGGCAGGAATATTCCAAGGGAAAGCCGGTTACAGCAGTAGAGGTTATTGGCAAAACAGACAAATCAGGTACAGAAGTTACATTCAAACCAGATGGGACAATATTCCAGACAACCGAATTCAATTTTGAGATACTTGCAGCAAGGCTTCGGGAACTAGCCTATCTGAATAAGGGAATACTCCTGACTATCAAGGATATGCGGGAAATTGTTGAGGACGGTAACGGTGGATCTCCAAGGTATGAGGAGTTTTTCTCACAGGAAGGCCTTAAGGAGTTTGTCAGCTATATTGATGCAAACAGGGAAAGAATAATCGATAATATTATACATGTTACATACGACAAGGGTGAAGTACCTGTAGAGATAGCTCTTCAGTATAACAGCTCCTTCACTGAAAATTTATATTCCTACGTAAATAACATAAATACTATTGAAGGTGGTACTCACCTTGCCGGATTCAGAAGAGGCCTTACAAGGACTCTTAAGAAATATGCTGAAGATACCGGTGCGACTTCAAAACTGAAATTTGATATAAACGGTGACGACTTCAGGGAAGGTCTTACGGCAATTATCTCAGTGAAAGTTCAGGAACCTCAGTTCGAGGGTCAGACTAAAACCAAACTTGGGAACAACGAGGTTATGGGTGCTGTTGATCAGGCTGTAAGCACCGCGCTTTCAAATTACCTGGAAGAGAATCCCAAGGATGCCAGGATAATCGTTCAGAAGGTTATACTTGCTGCCACAGCTCGTCATGCTGCCCGCAAGGCACGTGAGCTTGTTCAGCGTAAAAATGTTCTTTCAGGTTCAGGCTTGCCCGGCAAACTGGCTGACTGTGCCGACAGGGACCCGGCAAAATGTGAAATTTACCTTGTTGAGGGCGATTCAGCAGGCGGTACTGCAAAACAGGGAAGGGACAGACGCTTTCAGGCTATTCTTCCGCTGAGAGGTAAGATTCTTAATGTTGAGAAGGCAATGCAGCACAGGATCTTTGAGAGCGATGAGATAAAAAACATCTTTACGGCGCTGGGAGTTACAATAGGAACCGAAGAAGACAGCAAGGCTCTTAATATTGCCGGCCTGCGCTATCACAGTATTATTATTATGACTGATGCCGACGTTGACGGATCTCATATCACCACACTGATAATGACCTTCTTCTTCAGGTATATGGTGGATCTTATTAAAGCCGGACACATATACATTGCGACACCTCCGCTTTACCTCGTCAAAAAAGGAAAGGCAGAAAGATATTGCTGGAGTGAGGAAGACAGGCTCGCTGCTATTAATGAGCTGGGCCAGGGGAAGGAATCCTCTGTTTCAATTCAGCGTTACAAAGGTCTTGGTGAGATGAATGCCGAGCAGTTGTGGTCAACAACGATGAATCCTGAAACAAGGACACTAAGACTTGTTACAATAGAGAATGCTGCCGAGGCTGATCATATCTTCTCAATGCTTATGGGTGATGAGGTTCCTCCAAGAAGGGAATTCATTGAGACTCATGCAAAATACGCGAAGATAGACGCTTAGACGCCGAACAGCTTCACCCTAATATCAATTGCATCATCCTGACATGCTTCTGCACAACAGAAGCATCTGATGCATTTGCTGTCAGTAAGCACAATATGCCTGCTGTCGGCAGGTGATTGTTTTATTGCTTCTGCCGGGCATATCTTTATGCATTTATGACAAGCGGTGCATGATTCCCTCAGAAAAACAGGTCTTCGCTCAAGCTTCCGGAGAAAACTTAATCGTCCCATAAGGAACTTCAGGGCGTTGTTACGGCTTGCCGTGGCGGGAATCCTCTGAAAATCATGCTTTATTATTGTATTAAGCAGCGGGCCATTGTATTCTATTTCAGCTTCTGAACCAAGCCACTTCTTTCTTTCAAGAGCTATCTTGTTGGTTGGAAGAAGCAAGGGATTATAACCGGCTATCCTGCTTGCTGTTATGTCGAGTGCAAGAGGATTTGTCGATCCCAGCAGAAGTCCGACCTGAACCGGTTTCCCTTTAGTTCCAGGGCCCTGTCCTTCCATCCCCATTATTGCATCCATAAGAAAATAATGCGGAGTAATAGTCTCAGTCAGGTCAATAAGAAATCTGCCGAAGCTGTTTCTGTCATTGTATATACCATGCTGCAGAGCTTTTGTGAACCCTGGTATCAGCCCGTAGGTATTCTTTATAGCTCCGGTAAAGTACATCAGTTCATGGTTCTTGAACTTGGGGAGGGAAATTATCAGATCAACGCTGTCTGTTATTGAGGCTATTCTGATGCTTCTTCCGTTAATTTTCTTTTCTGTCGGATCTTCAAGAAAATTCACCCAGGTGGCTCCGGTCTTTTCACATACCTGGTGAATGCCACATTTGTCTCCTCTGAATTTTGAAGTATGAACTGCTGGTGAATCCCCGACAAAGACAGTGGCGCCCCGCGACTGAAGATACCTTATCATGGCATCAACAACTGCAGGATGAGTGCTCACACACTTCGAAGGATCATTCTCGCTGAGGATATTTGGTTTTACAAGGACCTTTTTGTTTGCAGGATCGGGACCTCCGGAAGTTTCGTAAATATCTGAAATAATGTTATATATCTCGTCAGCATTGTAGGCTGTGCATTTCCGGACAGTAACTTTTTTATTCATCGAATTATTTAAACGGCTCAAATATAGAATTATCCTGGAGATGCCGTACAAAAGATTATTTATACAATATGAAATCCTTTAATACGGCTTCTATATTATTAATAATGTATGGGGAGCTTCCCCTGAAGTTGTTCACAAGAATACAGAAAACAAGATCATTGCCTGCCTGTGTTGTAAAATAACCTGCATAGCACCTGACTCTTGTCATAGAGCCGCTTTTGGCTTTAAGGTTTGATTCAAAAAGAGGGTCGGTAAAATATTTTGAAAGAGTACCCATGCTGCCTCCTTCAGGCAGAGATGAGTAAAACTCCTGAAAATGACTGCTCTTGTTTTTCATATAGACAAGAAGCTGTGTGAGAGCTGCGGCGCTTATCCCGTTACGTGCCGACAAACCGCTTCCATCTTCAAGAAACAAAGCTGTAGTATCAGTTCCTGTTCCGGCTAGAAATTCCCTGATTACCTTAAGACCCTCTGTTGTGGAACCAGTGCCCCTGAATTGTTTGCCAAGCTCCTTTACGTAATGTTCTGCATACAGGTTTATGCTTTCCTTGTTCAGCCTGTCGGTTATTTGTGAGAGGAGAGGAGAGACTGTTTCTGTGAGCAAAGTGCTTTCCTTTCCTGAAATATCTTTTTCAATCCTGACGGTGGAAGGCATTCCTGCAACCTTAATGCCTCCATCAATCAGCCTTTTGCTGAGCATTGTGGCAGCAAGGAGCGGCGGGTCAGGTATTGAGCCGTCAAGGGTGCAGGCTGACGAGTCGGTGACTATCGTGCCCGATAACCAGCCACTGTTGCTGTAGGGTACACTGTACACATACCAGTTATCCCTGTCTGCATCTCTTTTGAGTCTGCTTGTGAATGAGAATTGAGGCAGCTCGGGGGTTGTTCCTGTAATTTCTGCTTCAGGTCTGCCGGGTGCAAACCTTATGCTTATGCTGCAGGTATTGTCGAACATTGAAAGTCCGTAAACTCCTGCGCCATAGCTTACTCCCATATCCTCCCACATCCAGCGGGGGGCTGCAGGTTCATAATCAAAGTATGAGTCGTCAGTAATTACCCTACCCCTGATTTTCTTTATTCCTGCATTTTTTACAGCCTCAGCCCAGCTTCCGATGAAATCGCCGTAATGATAGCTGAAATAATCAGAACCAAGGCATGGATCGCCTCCTCCTTTTATTACAAGATCACCATCAAGGACTCCTGAACGCTTGTTAAGGATGCCGGTATAAGCGATTTTTGTCCTGAATGTATATTGGGGACCGAGCAATTCAATAGCAGTCGCCGATGTTACCAGCTTAAGGGTTGAGGCTGGTATCAGGTTCAGGTCGGGATTAAATGACCAGACGATGTTTCCGCTTCCGGCCTCAGCCACAACAAACGAAACAGAGGCGTTTTTCATCACAGAATCGTTAAGAAATGCAGTGAACCTCTCATCCTGTGCATTTACAGTCAGCATTGAAAGGACGGCAAACAGCAAGGTTAATTTCCCCCTTGTCATGAGTTCTGCCGGTTCTGGTTTAGAGTAGACAGCAATCCGCATGCTGCCTGAATATCCACACCTCTGCTGGCTCTGATTGTTGTCAGTATTCCTTTGGCGTTGAGAGCTTCCTTGAACCTGGATGTTGCAGCTTCATCAGGACTGCTGAATTCCGATCCGGGGATTTTATGGAAACGGATTATGTTAATCCTGCACTTGATGCCATTAAGTATCCGGGCAAGTTCTTTTATATGGAGTGGAGTGTCATTCAGTCCTTCGAACAGTATATATTCAAATGATACCCTCCTCTGGCTGTTGAAATCGAAGTTCCTTATTATATCAAGTACCTCTGCGATTGTATTTGTTTTCTGAACGGGCATCAGTTGCCTTCTTTCCTCGTCGAAGGGAGAGTGGAGGCTGACGGCTAAATGGCAGCGGCTTTTTTCAAGGAATTCCCTGACAGGCGCCAGCAGTCCTACAGTACTCACTGTTATCCTTGTCGGGCTCCATCCGTATCCCCATTCACTTGTAAGTATCTCAAGACTTTTGAGCACTTCCGCGGTATTGTCAAGAGGCTCTCCCATGCCCATGTAAACCATATTTGTGAGAGAACTGAATTCAGGAAGGCTTCTGAACTGGTTTAGAATCTCATTGGCCGACAGGTTTCCCTGGAAGCCCTGTTTCCCTGTCATGCAGAAAATGCAACCCATACGGCAGCCCGACTGGGAGGAAACACAGATTGTTGCTCTCTCATTATCAGGGATATATGCAGTTTCTATATATCTGTTGTTCAGTACTTTGTATAAATATTTTTTTGTTCCGTCACTGCTTTCTGCTGCACTTTCCGGTGAGGTGAGCCCGAACTCATATTCAGCAGCCATCAGCTCCCTTGCCTTTTTTGAGAGGTTTGTCATTTCATCAATTGAGCTGATCTCCTTTTTGTAGAGCCAGTCAGCTATCTGTCTGGCAGTAAATGCCGGCAAACCGAGATGTTTTGATACTGTTATCAGTTCATTGAGAGTCTTTCCGTATAGTTTTTCCTTTTGCATGTTTATTTGGTCTTGCGGTCCCTTCAGCCCTTCGTCACCCTTGTCATCTGACTGTCAAAATGTCTTTAACATTTAAGTGCCTGCTGTCGTGTATATGTTAAATGAAGTTTTTATCTCTGTTAAAGTGTTGTTAAATTGTTGATTACAACGTCAAAAATGCATAATATTTGTAAAACATTTCCTCTGGAAAGCGGTTGTAAAGATATGAATCTTTTACGAAGGCATGGAATTTGAAAGTCTATGCTGACCGAAGGAATAGTTAAATTTAAAAATTAAGAAAAATGAAAACAAAGTATGTTTTTGGGTCACTGCTAATGGCTGTTCTGGGTGCAACCATAACTCTGTTTGTATATACACGATATCTTGATAAAAATGTTCCTGCAGTATCGCATGACAGTACCTCTGCCGAAGTTCAGAATGCAAAGGCTCTCCTGACATCATTCCAGATGCAGGAAGGTCAGGTTGACTTCACCTATGCTGCAGAACAGACTGTACATGCTGTTGTGCATGTTCATACAAAGAAAATGATGGGAGGCTATGCACAGAATCCTATACTTGAGTGGTTTTATGGCGACCGTTATTCATCGCGTCCACAGGAAGTCAGTGGTTACGGTTCAGGTGTTATAATATCAGCTGACGGTTATATTATTACAAATAATCATGTAATTGACGATGCTGATGAAGTTGAGGTTAAGCTGAATGACAACAGGAATTTCAAAGCCAGGGTTATTGGCCGTGATCCCAGCACTGATATTGCCCTGCTCAAGGTGGAAGCCTCTGACCTGCCTTACGTTAAATATGGCGATTCCGATGCCCTTAAGCTTGGGGAATGGGTGCTAGCTGTTGGTAACCCGTTTAATCTTACCTCGACTGTAACTGCCGGTATTGTAAGTGCAAAGGGAAGAAGCCTCGGACTGCTTGAAGGAGATTACAGGATTGAATCATTCATTCAGACTGACGCTGCGCTTAATATGGGTAACAGCGGAGGCGCCCTGGTAAACACAAAAGGACTTCTGGTGGGTATTACTTCAGCAATCCTGACACCAAACGGCGCTTATGCCGGAAACTCATTTGCAATTCCGATAACAATAGTGAAGAAGGTTGTTGAAGACCTTCGCCAGTTCGGTGAAGTCCAGAGAGCCATTATCGGAGTCAATATAAGGGATGTAAACTCCGATGATGCCGATAAATACAATCTTAGTAAGGTCAGAGGCATTATGATAACAGGAATTGTTGAGAATGGTTCAGCTGAGGAAGCCGGATTGAAGACTAATGATATCATAATCGGATTCGATGGAGTACAGGTAAGCACAACTGCTGAGCTTCAGGAGCAGGTTGGCAAACACCGTCCGGGTGATAAGGCAAAAGTGAATTATCTAAGGAATGGCAAGGAAACAAGTGTAACAGTTACACTTAAAAATGTTGCCGGCAATACAAATGTTGTTACTGCAGATATGGGTGTGGAAGTGGTATATGGCGCCAGGCTTGCATCTCTTGGTTCTTCAGAGAAAGACAGATTCAATGTTGAACATGGAGTGAAGGTCCTTGAAGTTACTGATGGAAAATTCAGGGATCTTGGGATCAGAAAAGGCTATATTATCCTGAGTGTAAATAATAAGAAAGTAAATTCTCCGGCTGATGTCCGTCAGTTTACAAATAATGAATCGTCACTGAAGTCGCTTGGTGGTATTCAGGCAGACGGAACTATCTTTAGTTATACCTTTGGCAATTAGTCTTGCTTTATTTATTAAGTTGTTGACATCCAACGGAGTAGATAAATAATCTACTCCGGATGCAACAATAGTCAATTAATTTTGTTATTAGACAATAAAGCAGTATCTTTGCGGCAAATTTTTTTATAGCAG
>CAZEYY010000136.1:0-8682 GCA_964516485.1 uncultured Rikenellaceae bacterium | reverse complement strand
CATCAAGCGTTCCGTCCACGGAATGTCCGTCAGGCGTACAGACTGATTTTGCATCTTCATGACCCCCTTCCACAACAATTATCTCATGGGCATAAGGATATACCGACCGTAAACAATACCTGGTAAATGGCTCCCCATTCAAAACTATAATCCCAAACGTTATTTTTGGAATGCTCATTCCTCTTTACTGCTTAAATTTAGTTCAACTTCTGCCTGGATTTATCGTCCAGGACGGCAACCATCGCAAAATACCATAAGCCCGTAGCATAACCATGACCAGAAAGAAATGTCCACGACGTAATTCCCTCAAGAAACTGAGAGATCAGGATAATCATAAACATCAGTGCCATAAGAGATATCAGCCCTGTGGATTTGACAAAAATCTTATATGATTTCAGGAAGGCATAGACATATAATAAAATGAATGCAACAACCCCAATTAAACCCCACCTGTATGCCACCCCGGTCCAGACCATGTCAGATGTAATTGACTTCATTGCCGGCACCGATGGTTCCTGATCCTCAGTAACCGGTCCCATTCCGAAAATAATCTTCCCGGCATCAATACTCTCAACGACACCTGCAGTTCTCTCAATCCGGTACTCCAGGCTGTTAATCTGATATGGTGACCGCTCCTCGGTCAACTCCCTGAATCTGTCCTGAAAATACTGTGCGTTTGTAGGAAAAATCTTTATTACTGCAATCAGCCCAATAACAGCAATAACCATATAGAGCACAATATTCTTGATTATGTATCCGATCCTGTTCTCCTTAAAGCCCAATATGATGAAATAGAACACTATGAGAAACAGAGAGACGATTAAGGTAGATCTTGAATAGGTTATAAACACCGCCCCCAGGTTGATTATCAGCATTAGTGTATATACAAGCGGCCTGTCTGCCCTGAATACCAGGAGATAAGCTATTGAAAAGAACAGAAACTGGGGCATAAACCAAAAACTGCGGGTAATTCTCTCTCCGCCAAATATTTCTTCAATGTACTCTTCGATATCATATATCCCCAATCCCGCTCCCTGATGAAGAATGTATAAAACGGCAGATAATGTATTAACCATGACAAGGCTAAGCAGAAATCCTTTTAAAACTTCCGGCTTGCAGGAGAAACTCCAGTCCCTGATAATAAAATACCCGACAAAAAGGGAAAGCAGGACAAAAAACTCCATTATCAGGCCAGTAGTAACCGGATAAGTCATTAGTGTTACAGAAAGACCGACTATAGTGGTAAAAACCAGGACAATTATAAGGTAATCCAGAGTACCGGCAATTTGACGACTTCTCTTAATTCCCCTTCCAATATAGAGTTGAAATATGAAAGGCAAAAGCCAGAAAATGATCATCCAGATCATTTTCAGGACAGGAAGGATGCGTCCAGGAACCTGGAATATCTTCACAGTTTCAAAGAAGATTGATTCACTCATATACATTAAAAAGGAGACTCCTAAAAAGTATATAGGTTTCCTGAATCCCTTCACAAGAAAAATTCCAAGCAGGAGGTATGGCAATAATGTTCGTAATAGCTCTACCATCAACTTACTGATTAGGCATTTCAAATGATTCTGTATTCCCTTCCAGAATACCCTTAAGTGATCTCATAAGATTTGAGGAAGTCTGATAAGTCATATATGACTCTATATCTTTTCTGAAGCTTTCAGGTGGCTGATTTCTGAAGAGATCAAACCTGTCATTAAAATTATTCGGATCACAATCGTTATAAGTCAATCCAAGACCGAATTTGTCAATTCTGTGACCTATGATGCCTCTGCGAGGAGACAGAACTGGAATTCCGTAGCTTAAAGCCTGCAGCATCACGCCGCTGGATCCGTAGAAATCCCTGTATGGTAGAATCAGATGAGTGGCCGCTTTAAAGAATGATTCTACGCACAATGGGTCTTCAATAAACTGATTAGTTTCCAGCAATGCTCCCTTATTGTCAAGTGCCTTACTTAGTTTTCCAGTATCATAATCAAATCTCTCCTTCTCGTTGCGTAAACCGCAATGGATGAAACATCCATCGTTCTTTTCGGCAAGATTCATTACGATGTCATATCCTCGCCTTGACTGCGCAGTTCCAAAATAAAGAAAGACAAACCTTCCTGCGTTTCTATTCAAGAATTCCTCCAGTATATCAAGCCACCGCCTTTGTGAGTCGTCCGTTTTCTGAATTATACTATCGGCGTATTGCTGGAACATATCAGGTATCCATAATCTTTGCCTATGATGACGTACGAAATTCTCATCCAGATAGATAGCCCCGTCAAGCAGTGAAAGCTTGTCCAGGAATAACTCATGAAATAACCTGTCGTCCTTCTTCCACCTTGCAGGAAGGTGCTTTATATACCTGAGTGAATCAATGAATCCAGGTTTTCGATAATAATAGAAAGGCCTAAGGAATATTCCATATGCTTTTCCCCTAAAGCGATTTCTCTTCCCCGGCCACTGTGACATCAATAATTCCAGGTGATGATCTGCCTCAGGTAGAATTGTGAGGTCAACCTTTAATCTGTCCTGCAGCTCAAGAAATTGATCATGGGTTATTCCAAGCCCACCTTCAGGATATGTGGAAGTATCTATTATGTCAACATCAGGCCACCTTTCAAGCTCATTGATATAAAATGAATTAGATACAACCTGCCTCCTGTTTCCGGCTATGTGCACAAAATATCCAAGCTCATTAAGGATCTGTGACAGCACATAAACATAAAGCTGCCTGTGTCCGTCAAATCCCGGGGAATATATAAGAGCGTTTATCATTTATAAAATACAATTATCAAGATAATCAAAGGCAATCATATAACATGTCACTCAGCAGAATCAAGTATGTAATAGCCTCTCAATTTGTAATCGTTATGGCCTGATGCAAACTGATATCCGATATATTCCATCTGAACGCATCTTGATGCCTTCATGTAATATGCAACATAGGGATGAGTCAGGTTAATATCAAGTGAATATATCCCCCCTGCCAGATTTCTCGGGATAAGAATCTTTTCATTTACAACAAATCTTCCGGGTGAGTATCTCTTCAGGATTCCATTAACCATACCCGGGCCATAAAATGCAACACGATTATTATTGACATCAAAAATTTCAACTTCCAGGGTCAATACCTTTTCTGTTGCCACTGAGCCTTCAATGACCACCTGAAGGCTTGTGCTGTCTCCATCGAGGTGCAGGTAATTTGAACTGGCTCCGTTTATTGTAACTGAGTCGATTTTGATTTCATGATTCAGATAAGAAATGGAATTAATAATTTCAGCTGTTTGCAGGGTATTAACATTAATGTACTGATTTATTGCATCATCAGTATTTCCTTCGAAAATGACCTGACCGCTTTTCAGGACAATGCCTTTTGAACACAATGTTCTGACAGCATTCATATTGTGACTGACAAATAATACTGTTCTTCCGCCGGACTGACTGACATCCTGCATTTTACCGATCGCTTTTTTCTGAAACTCGGCGTCACCCACAGCAAGTACCTCATCAACAACCAGTATTTCAGGTTCAAGATGGGCTGCAATTGCAAAACCAAGACGCACAGTCATTCCGCTGCTGTAACGTTTTACCGGTGTATCAATATACTTGGCAACTCCGGCGAAATCAACAATCTCATCAAACTTTGACCGTATTTCTGCCTTCGTCATACCCATGATAGAGCCGTTCATAAAAATGTTCTCCCTACCGGTCATTTCGGGATGAAACCCTGTGCCCACCTCAAGGAGGGATGCTATTCTACCACGCGCCGTAATGCGGCCAGTAGTTGGAGTCGTTACACGTGACAATATTTTCAGAAGCGTGGACTTGCCGGCACCGTTCTTTCCTATAATACCAAGCACTTCTCCATCCTTAACCTCCAGATTAATATCCCGCAGAGCCCAAACGATTCCATCTGAAGATTTATCAGACTGTTCATTTACCTGTCCTATTTTAAGATATGGATCCTCCTGACCACGTACATGAATTGTCCACCAGCGTTTCAGGTCATGACTAAGAGTACCGGTTCCGATACTGCCTAATTGGTACTGCTTGGATATATTTTCGAATTTAATTGCAAAATCACTCATTGTAACATTTTTAAATTACATCCATAAAACTCCGTTCTACCCTGTTGAAAATTATGATTCCAACCAACAGAATTATAACGGAAAACAGGAAACTATATCCAAGAGCCAGCCATGAAAAAGTTCCCTGTCCAAGAAACCCATATTTGAAAGTTTCCATGACCGAGGTAAGTGGATTAGCCTGAATGAGCCACATATATTTTTTACTCCCGGACATTACCGACAAAGGATATATGACAGGAGTTGCGTACATCCATAACTGAATGGCAAATGTTATCAGAAATTTAAGATCCCGGTATTTAGTTGTCAAAGAAGAAATTATAATACCAAAACCAAGAGTAAGTGATGCCAGGATAAATATAAGAACCGGGAATAACAAGGCGTAAATATTGAGTCCAACGTGCGTTCCCTTTGCAACAAAATAAATATAGACTATGACGAATACGAGGAACTGGATCATCATTTTAATAAGGCCTGTAATTGTTACAGACAGTGGAGCAATGAGGCGCGGAAAATATACTTTCCCAAAGATGGCCTGGTTGGTCAGGAAAGTGTCAGATGTCTTTGTAAGAGACTCTGAAAAATAGTTCCATAATGTTATACCTGCAAGATAAAACAATGGTTGAGGAATTCCATCAGTCGGTATCTTTGCCAGCCCTCCGAATACAAACATAAATACAATGGTTGTGAAAATCGGCTGTATAAAAAACCATATCGGCCCAAGTATTGTCTGCTTATAGAATGTTACAATATCCCTCTTGATATACATCTCCAGAAGATCTTTGTAACGCCATATCTCGCCAAAATTCAAATAAATCAATTTACCGTGTGGTTCTATCAATAACTCTGTTTCCTTCTTACGATCTGTCATTTTCTTTGGTTTACATGATGGCTATTAACAAAACAACATCAGGCCGCCTGATAACTTGTTAAATAATTGTAACGGATTTTTGTTTCATTCATTTTCTAGTGGATATATTTAAGGTCGGAGAAAAGTAGTCGTTAGTGTAACAAAAAGCTATCTTCGTCGTTAAAATAGATACATTCGTCAAATTATTAAATAGTTTTATTTGTGAGTTTATTTAAGAGCCTGCCTACAATCCTCTTGCTTGCACTAACCACTATCTCATCTGCAACCACATATTATGTTGCAACCACAGGTGATGATAACAATCAGGGCAATAAAGAGTACCCATTTAAAACACTTAATAAGGCTTGGTCAGTTGTGACTGCCGGAGATACCGTCTTTCTGAGAGGAGGTACTTACAACAATTCCATAATGCCACCCAACACCTATTTCAGGAATAAGAACGGAACATCATCAGATCCTATTGTCATCAGTAATTATCAAAATGAAAAACCTATTTTGAATTACAATGATGTAGTATATACCTCTCAAAAGTCAGGATTTTGGATTGAAAACGTCAAATACCTGCATATTAAGGGCATTAGGATAACGAACATTAATCAGCCCAGGGAAGGTAATATCCCCCAATATGGTATTATGCTATGGAATAATGTCTCCAACTGTACTTTTGAACAGATTGAGACCGACCACATTGGCGGATGGGGCATTACAATCGGCGACAATTGCAGTAATAATTTGTTTCTTAACTGTGACAGTCATCATAATGCTGACCCTTACTCAGCAATACCATACGGATGGGCAGACGGTTTTCAATCAGGCAGTCCGACTTCAACGAACAATACTTTCAAAGGATGCCGGGCTTGGTCGAACAGTGATGATGGCTGGGACTTCCGATTATATGATGGTTCAGTAACACTGGAATCATGCTGGTCTTTCAGGAACGGATTTAAACCAAATACCTGGGAGCACGGAGGAAACGGAGAGGGCTTTAAGCTGGGTATCAAACGACTTCCATCGACCAGCTTAGTTCTTAGAACCTTGTCGAACTGCCTCGCATTCGACAATTATTCTATTGGTTTTCATTCCAGCTCTGTAACCGGTTATGGGACCTTTAAGAGTGCCTTGTATAACAACACTGCTTTTAGAAATGGAATTAACCGTAACGGGCAAGGATTCTGTTTCCAGCAGCCAGATGTTGAGAATATTTTAAAGAATAATCTCTCATATAAAAATCCGGCAGATTATGTTTACCCATGTAATTTAAATACAAACAATTCATGGAATACCGGGAGTGTATCAGATGCTGATTTCCAGAGTCTGGATACTACTGGTGTCTCTGGCGTCAGAAAGGAAAACGGAGACTTACCTGATATTCCATTTTTAAGACTAACACAAACTTCACGTCTAATTGATCTTGGAATAAGCGTTGGCCTGCCATATACTGGAAAGGCACCCGATCTGGGCGCCTTTGAATCAATACTTTCGAACCCAATTGTTATCAATCAGAATCCGGTCGTCAGTATCTCATCACCTGTAAAAAGTTCAACTCACACTTCCCCTGCCACAATCACCATCGATGCTACTGCATCTGACCCGGATGGTACAATAATAAAGGTGGAATTCTTCCAGGGGAACATTAAAATAGGAGAAAAATTAACGAGCCCTTATTCTATAACATGGAAGGATGTGCCAGATGGGACATATTCGATAACTGCAACAGCAACAGACAACTCTAACTCAAAAACGGTTTCTGCTGCTGTATCAATAACAGTTAACAAATCGGCTCCTGCTGCAAATCAACTTCCGTTAGTAAGCATTGCATCACCGATAAAAGGGAGTTCCTTTACCTCCCCGGCAAACGTCACCATCGATGTAAATGCTTCAGACCCGGACGGTATAATATCCAAAGTGGAGCTCTTTAACGGTTCGGTCAAACTTCTTGAGGTTACATCTTCTCCCTATTCTTTCACTCTGAAAGACCTTCCCGCAGGTACATATGACATTAAAGCAGTAGCAACTGACAACCTGAATGCCTCTACTGTTTCTTCAATCTTACAGTTCAGCGTTGTTGCGGCTTATAATGAGAAAAAAGAGTATTTCAACCTCTACCCTAACCCCAATAACGGACAGTTTACAGTCGATTTCTCCTCTTTGGTTGATGCAGAAAATTTCATTATTACCATCGTTGATCTGATTGGAAAGACAGTATACCGTGAGGAATTATCTGCTGAAGAGGCTACAAGGCAGTTTGATTTGTCACACCTTAACAGCGGCATCTATGTTCTGATGATCACTGCCAGCCAGATCCTGCTCACCCAGAAGTTTATCAAGAATTAGTCACCTAGTCCAGGAGAATCAACTTTTTTATGTACCGTTCCAGATTGGCGGCCTCAAGAGTGACAGTATACAGTCCTGCCGACAGGTTCATGGGAATATCAATCTGATTTTGCCCGTAGTATACCGCCTGGGAAAATACAAACCTACCGAAGGAGTCATAGATCTTCGCTATCCCGTACTGACGGTCTGGATCCGTTAACAGAATATAAAAAAAACCCTTGGCCGGATTCGGATAAACCCATGTCACATCTGTCGGCCACTCCTCTTCCTCTTCTCCTCCCCCGCCTTCTTCCCCGGCAGCAGCATAGACCCTGGCTCCTGCCTGCCAGACACCGTTCTGGACAGTTAGCTTTGGCGCAGCTTTGTTCCATACAGCATCAACCGCCAGACCTTGGTTAAGGCTTTCGCCCAGATCCAGACCATAATCAAGCCTTACCGCCGGAACAAATGCGATATAATCCAGGAAGCCCGGGTTTACAACTACTGAATGGAGATCATACCCCATTGCCTGCCACATGGCAAAGGTCTTAGTCTTTCCGTCAACCTGGAAAAGCGGATCACCGGCTTCGCACCAGTAAACATTATAGTCACACTGGAATCCCTCCAGACATTCCGGATCGTGTATGTTTATATTGTAAATATGGTTCCTGGTGTAAAAAATGTTATTGTAGACCCTGGTCGATTTTGACGGTGCATTAAGTCCGTTATCAGTATTTGTATATATATCAATCAATCCACGGTTAGTCTGCTCCGTTGTCTTGTCACTATAAAACGTATTATTAAAGATCCTTATCCCGTTAATACCTTTTATGGCAACTCCAAGTTTAGAGTTCTTGATAATATTATAAGCAACCACCCCGTTCAGGTCCGTCATACCGTTGGATTTCCGCTGAATACCGTTTGGTGTGTTAAGAAGATAATTATACTTAACAACTACATCCAGATTATACCCGGTAAACAATGCATGAGTCATACTGGTCTCGTCAGTTCCATTCCATACAAACCTGTTTCCGCTGATAATTTCGCCATCAAGATTATTGTTTGTCGATGCGGGATTCTCATCACCGGCCTGTAGCAGATAGCCGAAAGAGTTGACAGCAGTGACTGAATTGTTCAGAAACTGAAACAGCGTTTTTGTGCTCCGTGGCACATTAACCCCCTGCGAACTGCCTGTTTCCAGGTCTATAAACTCCTGCTCACGTATGATCAGGATCTCCTGAGAAAACAAACCTGCTGAAAAAAGAGATAATATTAATATTAACAGTGCATTCTTCATATACTGTTCAGAATAGGATTTAGTAATATAACTTGCAGATAACCTGCAAAATTGTATTTAATCAGCGGGATTCCCCCCTGCTGCAAAAGACAATTGTTGTTAATAACCTAATGTCTACT
>CAZEYY010000135.1:0-8749 GCA_964516485.1 uncultured Rikenellaceae bacterium | reverse complement strand
GAGAACTACAAGATCCTGTCAAGGGAGGTCCGGAACCTTGGCGAAAATATTCCGCCTCTTATTAATGCCTATATGGGTCTGTCGCCGACAATGAGGACCTTCGGCACTTTCATAAACCACAAATTCGGAGATGTCGAGGAAACCGGCATCATGATCACAATGAGGGACATGTATGTTGAAAAGATCAACAGGCACTTCGCTTCCTACAGGCCCGATTTTATGATTACATGGTTTTCACACAGTAATCAGTAAGCCCTTACATTGCGCCCTTCAACAAAATTTATATATGACTGGTTGACAACCTTATTTCCTCCCGGTGTGGGATAATCACCTGTGAAATACCAGTCGCCGAGATTATCAGGACAGGCTTCATGCAGACCTTCAATTGACTGGAATACTGTCTCAATATCAGCCCTGATCTCATCTGTCTTAAGCATCGAAGATATTTTAGCTGATATTTCTTCAGGAGTAAAGGGCTTATATATCTTTTTAACAACGTTTGTCATCTCATCCACCGGCTTTCTGAGTTCTGCAATGGCTTCAGCATAAACAGTTTCCGTCATTTTTTTCCTGCCGGTATCATTCAGCAGTTCAATTGCAGCCCTGAATGCAATGAAATCAGATAATTTAGCCATATCAATGCCATAACAGTCGGGGTAGCGTATCTGCGGCGATGAAGATACGATAACAATCTTTTTCGGATCGAGCCTGTCAAGAATACGGATAATGCTCTTCTTCAGCGTAGTTCCACGCACTATTGAATCATCAATAACAACAAGATTATCAACACCCCTGCGTATAACACCATAGGTTATGTCATAGACGTGACCAACAAGATCATCCCTGCCCTTGTCTTCTGTAATGAAGGTTCTGAGTTTGACATCCTTTACAGCAATCTTTTCTACCCTGGGCCTCTGGTTTATTATCTTTTCAAGCTCCGTGCGTGTAAGACTGCTCCCTTTTTCTGCTATTATCTCAATTTTCTCCTGGTTCAGGTAGCCTTCAACCCCCTTTATCAGTCCATAGAATGCACTTTCGGCAGTATTTGGAATGTAAGAAAAAACTGTATTGTCAATATCATGATTCACTGCCTTCAGCACTGGCAGTGTCAGCAGCTCGCCCAGTTTCTTTCTTTCCCTGTAGATAGTCTTGTCTGTACCCCTTGAGAAGTAGATCCTTTCAAAGGAGCATTTCTTTATCGGCTTTTCCTCATGCAGCTTTTCAACAGATGCCTCACCTGTTGACGCTTTAATAATTATTGCACTTGCCGGAGGCAGCTCCTTCACAAAATCAGTCCTGACATTGAATACCGTCTGAATTACAGGACGTTCCGACGCCACCACAACAACCTCATCATCAATATAATAAAATGCAGGCCTGATACCTGAAGGATCGCGCATCACGAAAGCATCTCCATGTCCCACCATTCCTGCCATGGCATAACCACCGTCCCAGTTGCGGCTTGCCTTCTGAAGGATCAGCCTGAGATCAAGGTTTGCTTCTATCATCGGAGATATCTCCTGCTTGCTGTAACCTTTTTCCTTAAACTGCCAGTATAGTCTTTCATTTTCCTCATCAAGGCGGTGGCCGACATTCTCGAGAATTGTTACCGTATCGGAAAAATCGACCGGATTCTGGCCGAGTCTTACAAGGCTGCTGAAAACCTCTCCCACATTTGTCAGGTTGAAGTTACCGGCCATTACAAGATTCCTTGAGCGCCAGTTGTTTTCACGGCTCACCGGGTGAACATAATCGATATTATAGTTTCCGTATGTGCCATAGCGAAGGTGCCCGAGATAAATATCGCAGGCAAACGGCACCTTGTCCTTTACAAAATCAGCGTCACTGAAATCATTTGAAGGATTTTTCCTGAGATTGTCGATGTCTTCATAGATTAGACCGAAGATCTCCTTTATGGGATTTGCCTGGTTCGATCTTTGTCTGAATATATATCTGTTACCGGGAGGCATGCTGAGCTTGATCCCTGCTATACCTGCTCCGTCCTGTCCCCTGTTATGCTGCTTCTCCATCATGAGGTACATTTTCTGGAGACCATAATTCCATGTACCGTACTTTTTAATATAGTACTCCATCGGCTTTCGCAATCTTAACATTGCAATGCCGCATTCATGCTTGATGTTGTCGCTCATAATTATTTTATATTCAGATCGGGGAAATTAATCACGTCCGGTACGATATAGGCTCCCGGAAACTCCCTGCTTACGGCCTGATACAATTTGAAAGCTTCTGACCTGGTTCTGAAATCACCCACCCGCACCTTGAAATATCCGGGTTCGGCATACAGGGGATATGAAACTATATCGGGAAACTTACTGATAAATTCTGCACGTGCCTTGTTTGATTCCTCCCTGGCATTCCTGTTATTGCTTGCATAAATCTGAATCCTGAAGCCTTCCATGCCATAGTGGTTATTGACCTGGTAAAGGTTTTGGTTTGCAAGTATATGCCGGCTGATAAGAGTATCAAGCTGCTCGGGCTGGTATATTTCAAGCTTTCCGGCATTGCCCTGATTCTGATCGCGCACGAACAGACCGGAAGTTTTTACATAAGGCTGAGCCAGTGCTGAAGCAGCAGTCAGGATAAAGAGAAAAAGAACCGGATAGGTTTTTCTGATCATCTGGCAAAAATAATATTTCGCAGAGAATTAATATACGCTTTCTGCTAATTATTATTGCCTTAATATATAAGTATCACCTACAGCGACTTAACTGCGAGGTAAAAGCTGCCATTCAGAGATCCTGCCACAACAAGGTCGCCATAAATGTCTTCATCGAAATCGAAGGCAAAGGCATCTGTTGTTTTGGGATCGCACTCATCGAACATCCTAGTTCTCCCACCATCACTGCCGGAGGCATTGTCGAGCTTATTGAGGAAATAGCAATTTGAATTCAGCACAGTAAGTTCTCCTGCTGATGTTATAAGAAGAGCGGCAGCTGAATTTACAATCTCGGGATACTTCTTCCAGTTAAGTGCTCCGGATACTGAGACAGAAGCCACAAATGAATTATTTATTGTTCCTCCTCCATCCTGTGGCAACTCAGTACGTCCGCCAATAAAAAGGGTCCCTCCGCCGTCATTAATAATAGCAAGAGCGGCAGCCCCAAAGGCGGGATTATTTGCAAGCTCAGTTTCCCATATCCTCTGAAAGCTGTTATTTAACTTTGCAACGGAAGCCCTGGGTTCAGCACCTGCTTCACGCCTGGTGAGAGCCAGGTATATATTTCCATTATTATCAACTGAAGCTTCATTGGCTGCAAGGAAAAAACCGTTTAAATAATTCTGTTCCTTCAGGACCTGACCTGTTGAATCAACACTTATGAAGGCAATGCCTGTCTGGCCTGAGTAAATTGTATCAGGATCGGCCGAACCTACAGCCAGGTAGTTGTTTGATCCTATCTGTATAAGTTGTGTGTGGTCGATTGTAAATCCCGGATTCAGAGTTTTTTCCCACAGTTTTTTCCCGGTTATGCTGTACCGCATTAAAAGCATTTTACCTCCTGAACTACCGGCAGCTATATAGCCTGAAGTGTCATATAATGATGAAGTAAACCTGCCCGACAGCTCAGCGGAAATATCAACTTTTGTCTTCTTGTTCCTGTCAAGCCTGATAAGGTAGGGCTTGCCTGCAGACATTCCGCAGGCAATTATGCCTGAATCGGATGTAACCTTAACATAATAAGCCTCCCCTGCACCATAGGTTCTTTCCCAGGCAACATCACGGGTTTTCTTGTTACAGGCTGGTAAAAGCAGAATCAATAAGACAAATGGGGCAAGATTTTTCATTTAATTTCCTGTTTCGTCTGTGCCTGGCTATTCAAGAGCAGAGGCAAGCTCGTCAGTGATCTCAAGATTATGATAAACAAACTGGATATCATCATCATCCTCGAGGGCGTCAACAAAACGCAAGACCTTTTTTGCTGATTCCACATCAAGCTTTTTGGTATCATTCGGTATGCGCTTCAATCCGGCTTCCTCAACTTCAATTTCCATATCATTCAGCTTGCGGTTAACGCTACCGAAATCCTCCTTTGCACAGGTAACAGTGATCATGTCTCCGTCGGCATCTATGCTCTGGGCTCCTGCATCGATCATCTCAAGCTCAAGATCCTCCATTGTTATCCCTTCATTCCTGAAGTTGAAAATACCTTTGCGGTCGAACAGGAAGCTCAGCGAACCGTTTGTCCCAAGGTTCCCTCCATATTTATTAAAGACTGAACGGACAGCGGCAACCGTACGGTTATTATTGTCAGTCAGGCATTCAATAAATATCGCGATTCCACCGGGGGCATATCCTTCAAATGTAGTCTCAATAAAGCTTTGAGCATCACTTCCTGTGGCCTTTTTGATTGCACGTTCAATATTGTCTTTGGGCATGTTTGCACCCTTGGCATTCTGAATTGCAAGCCTCAGCCTGGCGTTTGAATCCGGATCAGGACCGGATTCCCTTACAGCAATCATTATCTCCTTGATGATTTTAGTAAAGATCTTGCCTCTCTTTGCATCAGCCGCACCTTTCTTTCGCTTGATGGTTGACCATTTATTGTGACCTGACATAAAAATTTTAGATTATTATTTTACGCAAATTTAAATAAATCTTTCATACATGGGGTATTGTAGCTATTTTTGCATCGGAATTGGAAGGCAACAGGCAACAGGCGACAGACTAACGGCGACCGGCAACCGGCTAACGGCTACTGGAAAACCAAGTATGACAGTTATTACACCCTTCTGCCAAATATGCCCTTCCGCCCTTCCGCTAAAAAATTATGGAGAAAAAACTATATATCGAAACCTACGGATGCCAGATGAATGTAGCTGACAGTGAAGTTGTTGCATCCATTCTTTCAGACAAGGGCTATTCAGCAACCGATAATATAAAAGAAGCTTCTCTGATACTTATCAATACCTGTTCAATCAGGGATAATGCCGAGCAGCGTATTTGGGGCAGACTCAGGGAAATGGGTCACCTGAAGAAAAAGAATAAAGCGCTGAGAATCGGGATCATAGGTTGCATGGCGGAAAGGCTTAAGGAAAAGCTCCTTGAACAGGAACAGCTTGTTGACCTTGTTGTAGGTCCTGATGCATACCGTGAGCTGCCATCACTTGTAACAGAAGCTGAAGAGGGACACAAGGCTGTTAATGTCCTTCTTTCGCGTGAGGAAACATACGCTGATATATCTCCCGTGAGAATGGATAAAAACGGAGTATCATCCTTTGTTTCTATAATGAGAGGATGCAACAACATGTGTGCATATTGTGTTGTTCCCTATGTGAGAGGAGCAGAAAGAAGCCGCGATCCTGAATCGATTGTCAGGGAGGCTGAGGAACTTTTTGCAAATGGTTACAGGGAAGTGACCCTCCTCGGACAGAATGTCGATTCATACAACTGGAAAAAAGATTCTTCCGCAACCGGATTTCCGCAACTGCTTGAAAGGATTGCACTTATCAATCCACTATTAAGGGTAAGGTTCTCAACATCCCATCCCAAGGATATTTCTGATGAGCTGCTTGAAACAATGGCGAGGCACAGGAATATCTGCCGGCATATTCATCTCCCGGCACAAAGCGGGAGTACCAGGATACTGAAGCTTATGAACAGGGAATACAGCAGGGAGTGGTATATGGACAGGATAAATGCAATTAAGGAAATACTTCCCGACTGTTCAGTATCAACCGATATGATTGCAGGTTTCTGCTCAGAGACCGATGAGGATCACAGGGAGTCATTATCGCTCATGGAGTGGGCAGGGTACGACTTTGCTTACATGTTCAAATACAGTGAAAGACCAGGTACAAAAGCTGCAAGGAAATACAAGGATGATGTGCCTGAAGAAGTGAAATCGGAAAGACTCACTGAAATGATTGCCCTGCAGAATAAACTCTCGGCCAGGTCGAAAAAACAGGATGTTGGCAAAGTGTTTGAAGTTTTGATTGAAGGAACTTCCAAAAGGTCTGAGGAACAGTTTCATGGACGCACCTCACAGAACAAGGTTGTCGTTTTTCCTGCCCATGGCTTGAAAAAAGGTGATTATGTGAATGTTAAGATTGTAAAAAGCACCTCAGCAACCCTCACCGGGGAAGTGATCTGACATTCTCCGTGACGCTCTGTGCTCTCCGTGTATCCGTGGTAAATCTATTTTTTACCCGTAACAATCTGCAGCTCCTTCAACTGCTTTTCAGAAATTTCAGCAGGGGAATCAAGCATAACATCCCTTCCTGAGTTGTTTTTCGGGAAGGCAATGAAATCCCTTATTGAATCCTGACCACCGAAAGTTGCAACAAGCCTGTCGAATCCAAAGGCAATACCTCCATGCGGCGGAGCTCCATATTTAAATGCATTCAGGAGAAATCCGAACTGGAATTCAGCCTCCTCAGGAGTGAATCCCAGTACGCTGAACATAAGTTTCTGCACTGCTGCATCATGAATCCTTATCGAACCTCCACCAATCTCAGTGCCGTTAATTACAAGGTCGTATGCATTCGCTCTTACTTTTCCAGGGTCTGTTTCCATCAGCGAAAGATCTTCAGGTACAGGTGATGTAAAGGGATGGTGCATCGCAAAGAATCTTTTCTCCTCCTCATCCCACTCCACAAGCGGGAAATCAACAACCCAGAGCGGGAAATAAACACCGGGCTTCCTCAATCCAAGGCGATTGCCCATCTCAAGTCTCAGCTCGGAAAGTGCGCTGAGAGTTTTCCTCCTTGTTCCTGCAAGAACGAGAATCAGATCACCGGGTTTTGCATCTGTTGCCTTAACCCATTTTTCAAGATCTGCAGGTGAGTAAAACTTGTCAACAGATGATTTCACTGTTCCGTCAGCATTTACTCTGGCATATATCATTCCCGAGGCTCCAATCTGCGGGCGTTTTACAAACTCTGTAAGTTCATCAATCTGTTTTCTTGTATATTCAGCACATCCTTCAGCACAGATGGCGCCAACATATTCAGCTGAATCAAAAATTCCGAATCCCTTTCCCTTAACCACCTCGGTCAGTTCGCAGAATTTCATCCCGAAACGCAGGTCGGGTTTGTCTGAACCATAATATGTCATTGCCTCCTGATAGGTAAGCCTGGGAAACTTTTCACTGAATTCAATATTCTTCACAGAACTGAAAAGCTTCTTAATAAGTCCTTCAAAGGTATTTAGTATGTCTTCCCTTTCAACGAAGGACATCTCGCAGTCGATTTGTGTGAACTCCGGTTGCCTGTCGGCACGCAGATCTTCATCCCTGAAGCATTTTACTATCTGGAAATATCTGTCGAATCCCGCAACCATAAGCAGCTGTTTGAGAGTCTGCGGCGACTGGGGAAGTGCATAGAAAGTACCCGGCTGCATCCTTGAAGGCACAACAAAGTCGCGCGCTCCTTCAGGCGTTGATTTAATAAGCACAGGTGTTTCCACCTCAACAAAGCCTTCTGAGTCCATGTATTTTCTCACTTCCTGTGCCACGCGGTGACGCAGTATTATATTGTTCCTTACAGGTGCCCTGCGAAGGTCAAGATATCTGTATTTCATCCTGAGCTCATCTCCTCCGTCTGTTTCCTCTTCAATTGTAAAAGGAGGCAATTCACTGGGATTAAGCACCTTAAGTTCATCTACAATTATTTCTATATCTCCCGTAGGCATCTTCGGGTTTTTATTGCTTCTCTCCATTACCCTTCCATGAACCTGGACAACATATTCACGGCCAAGCTTCCTTGCCTGAGCGCAGAGTTCACTGTTGGTCTCCATATTGAAAACGAGCTGGGTGATGCCGTACCTGTCGCGCAGATCTGTAAAAGTCATTCCTCCGAGATCCCTTGATTTCTGCACCCAGCCGCAAAGTGTTACCTCTTTTCCTGCAAAATCAATATTAAGTTCACCGCATGTATGTGTTCTGTACATATTTTGAAAATTTCAGCAAAAGTAATAAATGGAAAGTGATTTAGTGAAATAAAAGCCAAAAGGAAATTTAAGACCTCTCCGCTACCGATAGCTATTCGGAGAAGGGCTGAGGCCATCTCCCGCAGCAGAGTATGAACTCAGGCTGATAAAAGGAATTTAGGAAGGGTAAACTTATTTACATATTTTTGTCCTAAATACACAGACATGATCCGGAATCAGAAGGAACATTTCATGAAGGCAGCTCTTGTCGAGGCTGAGAAGGCTTATGAGAAGCAGGAGGTTCCTGTGGGCGCTGTGGTTGTACATAATGATGTTATTATTGCCAGGGCGCATAACCTGACTGAAACACTCAGGGACCCGACCGCCCATGCAGAAATGCAGGCCATCACTGCAGCAACAGCTTACCTTGGGGGCAAATACCTGACTGACTGCACAATATATGTCACGCTTGAACCCTGTGCGATGTGCGCGGGAGCAATCGGATGGAGTCAGGCACCGGCAGTTGTATATGGCGCTTCAGACGAAAAAAAGGGTTACAGCAAAATGAAGGGTGAGCTGCTTCACCCAAAAACTACAGTGGAATCCGGAATTATGGAAAATGAATGCAGGGAACTGCTGCTGAAATTTTTCAGGAGCAAACGCTAAATTCATTACCTTTACAAAAATCCTGTTTATGAAGCTTGACAACAGCAAGACAATAATCAGTTTCAGAATTAAACTATTCGCAGTTACAGTTCTTTTCCTTGCATACATAATTTTATCCTATGCTGCCAAGAAGATAAAACTCAGCCTGTTTGGAATCAATGATACCGGCTGGACACTTATTTTTGCAGGTATCTGGCT
>CAZEYY010000134.1:0-9131 GCA_964516485.1 uncultured Rikenellaceae bacterium | reverse complement strand
GGCTGTAAAGGCTGTAAAGGCTGTAAAGGCTGTAAAGGCTGTAAAGGCTGTAAAGCCTCTAAAGCCTCTAAAGCCTCTAACGCCTCTAATGCCTCTAATGCTTATATAATGTGAAGGTTTTCCTGATTTGTTATCTTTTCACAGTAATGACACTTCAGAGCAACATTTATCTTTGAGACTACCCTGAATTTTGTTGTGACATTTTCAAAGTTTGTGATACACTTTGGATTCATGCATTTTGCAATGCCTGTAATGCTGTCAGGGACAACAACAACCTTCTTTTCCACTACCTCATAATCCCTGATTATATTCAGCTTGGCATCAGGAGCAACTAAGGCAATCCTGTTAATGTCTTCATCCTCAAAGTAGATCCCTGAAATTTTGATAATTGCCTTCTTCCCAAGCTTCTTGCTCTCAAGATTGGTTCCAAAAGTTATCTGTGTCTCAATTTTGTCAAGCCCTAGTATCTGAATTACCTTGAAAAGGTTTTTTGCCGGCACATGATCAATAACAGTTCCATTCTGTATTGCACTTACACTCAGTTGTTTTGGTTCTTTCATGGCAGTGAAAATGTTATTTTATTCCAAGTAAATAGCATAGTATTGACTGACGGGTATAAACACCATTGAGGGCCTGTTCAAAATAATATGCCTTGGGATTTTCATCCACATCCTGATGTATTTCATTTACTCTTGGCAGGGGATGAAGTATCCTCATGTTCTCTTTTGTATTTTTAAGCATGGAATCTCTTAAAACATAAATGTTTTTAACTTTCTCATATTCAATCGGATCAGAAAATCTTTCCTTCTGAACCCTTGTCATATAAATAATGTCAGCCTTGGAGACTATATCGGTGAAATCATTGTGCTCATAATATTTAAGTCCCAGATTGTCAAGATACAGCTTGAACTCATCAGGCATCTTTAATTCTTCAGGTGAGATGAAATTGAATGTTGCCTTCCATCTCGACATTGCCATCATGAGCGAGTGAACAGTCCTGCCATATTTGAGGTCACCAACCATGAAGATATTGAGGTTTTCAAGAGTCCCCTGTGTCTTCTTTATAGAATACAGGTCAAGCAAAGTCTGCGAGGGATGCTGATTTGCTCCGTCACCTGCATTTATTATAGGTACTTTCGAAATTTCGCTTGCAAACCTGGCGCTTCCTTCAATCGGATGCCTCATTACAATAAGGTCACAATAATTACTTACTGTCCTGATTGTGTCGTTAAGAGTTTCACCCTTTGAAACGCTTGAATTTGATGCATCAGAAAAACCTATTATTTTACCGCCAAGCCTGTTAATGGCGCTTTCAAAACTGAGCCTTGTACGGGTGGATGGTTCAAAAAACAGTGTTGCAATAACCTTACCTTCAAGCAGCTTCTGCGTCGGTTCCTTTTCAAATTCTGCAGTAAGATCAAGAATTTTCAGGATTTCTTCGGTTGAGAAATCATCAATTGATACTAAACTCCTCTTTTTCATGATTATATACGCATTTACAGGACGACGGATATCATACTCAAATTTATATAAGATTTATCACAGCAGCTTTGTCTGTTAATAATTAATTTAAAACTTTAACCGCTCAGAATCCTTATGCGCGGGTGATAAAAGTATACTTCAGGTTTTCAACTCTTGACAGCCTTGAAAGTATTCTTTCTCCATGAGTAAATCTGAAACTCACTTCCAGACTGCAATCATTGTCGAATAACTGGTTGCGCTGAGACGCCCCTTCTTCCTTGAGTATCTTCATAACGTCATTTATTGAAACATAAGGAAAATCAAGCCTGTAAGAATCCCTGACAATGCATTCACTTATCTCTGAATTAGAAATTGCTTCTGACGCAGCTGTCCTGTAAGCATTTATGAGTCCGGGTACTCCCAGTAAAGTACCACCGAAATACCTGACAACTACAATCAGAATATTTGTAAGGTTTGCAGAATTAATCTGTCCAAGTATTGGTTTCCCTGCAGTACCAGATGGTTCGCCATCGTCGTTAATCCTCCAGATAAGTCGCTGATAACCTATCATATAAGCAAAGCAGTGGTGACGTGCATCATGATATTCTTTTCTGAGGCTGTCAAGGATTGGCTTTACTTCTTCCTGCGAGCTTACAGGATATGCAAGCCCAATGAAGCGGCTTCCCCTGTCCTTGAAAACAGCAGTGGAAGCAGACTTTATTGTCGTATAGACATCTGTTTCATCATTGAATAACATAATGCAAAATTAATTATTAAGAAACACGGATTGCCGGATCAGCCAAATTTGATATTTTTGTCAGGATTTGATTTTAACTATGAGCATTTTATTAGACGAAAAAGATTTAAATAAGCTTATTGTGATAGGAGACAGGGTACTTATCAAGCCAAAAGTGCCTCAGTCAAAGACAAAAAGTGGTCTTCTGCTTCCTCCGGGTGTAAATGAAAACGAAAAGGTACAAATCGGTTTTGTAGTAAAAGTTGGTCCTGGTTATCCAATTCCTTCAGTGAACGATTCCGATGAACCCTGGAAGAACAGGTCAGACGAACCAAAATATGTTCCCTTGCAACCAAAGGCTGGTGACCAGGCTGTTTATCTGCAGAACAGTGCCATTGAAGTTGAATTCAACAAGGAAAAATATGTCGTGCTTCCTCATTCAGCAATTCTTCTCCTCATGCGTGATGACGGACTTTTCGAATAATTATTAAAAATATTCGAATTATTCTTTATATAAAGAGAATTCCCTGAATTCCTTTTCAAATACTTCAGTTTCAGCGGCCCATCGCTCCTTTTCAGCTATTAGATTTTGTCTTTTCATTAGTGTTTTCCTCATTCCGGAATCACCTGAAAGGATATCAAAGGGCATCAGCCTGTATTCATATTCATAAGGTGGCGGAATAAATTTAAGGGAATCAGGTGCAGAGGTTTCAATAATGGCATCAAAAAGCTCCAATGCTGTTTCAACCGGACTGAACTTGTCTATGTCAGTTACATGGATCTGCATCCCATTGCATAATTCACCATGAAATTTATGGAAGGTCGGGATATAATTGTGTATCCTGAAGGCACAACCTGGGATCTTTCTGTCCATCAGATTCTTTCTAAGCTCAACTGTATTCAGGTATGGAGCGCCGAATAGTTCAAAAGGGGTAGTTGTGCCTCTTGCTTCTGAAAGGTTAAGAGCCTCAATCAGAACTGTACCGGGGTATACAATTGCTGCCTGAAGTGTTGGCATGTTAGGTGAGGGGAGTACCCAGGGCAGGCCGGTCTCAGAATATAATGAAGACCTTCGCCAGTTTTCCATTTTTATAATATTAAGATCACAGGCCGGATGGTATTTTTCTTTTATCCATAATGCCATCTCCGCAAATGTCATCCTATGGCAAAGGGGAATGCAGGCTCCTCCAACGAATGTAAAAAAATCAGATTTAAGCACCGGACCATCACACTTAAGTTTTGCAACCGGATTTGGTCTGTCCAGAATCCAGACAGGTATACCGGCCTCTGAGCATGCTTCCATGCATAACTTAACAGTCCAGATGTATGTATAAATTCTTGTTCCAACATCCTGAATATCAACTATAAGCACGTCAATCTCTTTAAGCATTTCCGGTGTAGGTTTCCTGTTTGCTCCATAAAGACTGAACAGGGGGATCTTATAAACAGGATGAAGCTGGCTTTGCCATTCAATCATATTGTCCTGTGTTTGACCATGAAGTCCGTGCTGCGGGCCAAAAACTGCTGTGAGCCTGAACTCTTCTGTTGCATGGAACACATCAATAACATGTTCAAAACCTCGTGTAATACTTGCGGCATGACACAGGATTCCAACACGCTTTCCAGTAAGCTTTTCAGGTATTTTTTCAAGAAATATTTCCAATCCGGTTCTAGTCATTGAATATTTATTTAACATTTATGTTAATTAGAAGAATTGTTTAATACATCAGCCAAATTAGACAAAAAGTGCATAAACTTTTCTAAGTTTGGAAGGTTTATTGAAAAAGTACTATGATGAAATTGCGAAACATACCGGTTATATTGCTTGCTGTTTTACTTTCTGTAAGCTGCAGTGTTACCGGGAAGCGTCAGCTTACAATAATTGAAACAACTGATATTCACGGTGTAGTGTTGCCTTATGATTATGTTGAAAAAAAGGAATTAAAAGCTTCTCTTGCTTCTGTATATACATATATTAAAGGTATAAGGTCAGAAAATAAGTCTCTTGTACTGCTTGATGACGGCGATAACCTTCAGGGACAACCAGCAGTTTATTATTATAACTTCACAGATACAACCTCACCACATCTTTTATCTGAAGCCTTTAATTACATGCAGTATGATGCTGTTACTGCCGGAAACCATGATGTTGAAACAGGACATTCTGTTTATGACAGGATCAGAAAGGAGTATAAATTCCCGATGCTTGCTGCTAATGCAGTTGATCTTAATACAGGCAAGCCATATTTCAAACCTTATACAATAATCAAGCGGAATGGAATTAAAATAGCTGTACTCGGGCTTGTTACCCAGACAATAAATAACACACTTCCCTCAGAATTATATGAAGGAATTGAATTCAGGGACCTGCTTGAGACTGCACAGGAGTGGATGCCGGTTATCAAAAATGAAAATCCCGATCTTATTGTAGGACTTTTTCACACCGGTTTTAATAGTCCGGGATCAGTCTCAGGAAACCGGGAGTATGATGATGAAAAAGGCGCTGAATCAATCGCTGTAAAAGTTCCCGGATTTGATATCATCTTCACCGGCCACGATCATAAGCTTGCAAATGAGAAAATTGTAAATACTGAAGGCGACACAGTTCTTGTAATGAATGCAGGAAGTCGTGCAATGAATATTGCAAGGGCAGATATTACAATTGAACGCGACAGAAAATCAAAAGGATTAAAAAAGACAATCACTGGAAACCTTGTTAAAGTATCTGATTATGAATCCAATAAGGAATTCATCGCAAAATTTTCAGCTTATCATAATACAGTACTTGACTATGTTAATGAGGTGATCGGACAATCAGGAGAGACCATTTCATCACGCGAATCATATTTTGGGTCTTCAGCCTTTGTCGACATGATTCATAAGCTTCAGCTTGAACTTACAAATGCTGACATTTCATTTGCTGCACCTCTTTCATTTGATGTCAGTATAGAGAAAGGTCCGGTTACAGTAGGCGACATGTTCAAACTATATAGGTTCGAGAACATGCTTTACACAGTAACAATGACAGGAACGGAAATATTGAATTACCTGGAGTTCTCGTATGATGGCTGGTATAATACAATGAAAAGCGCTGATGATCCCTTGCTTAAATTCAGGACTGATAAATCGGGGAAGGTGCTTATCACTGATGGCAAAGCCTGGCTGAGGAATCCCGCATACAATTTTGATTCTGCTGCAGGCATCGACTATTCAGTTGATGTAAGCAAACCTGAGGGTGAAAAGATAAAAATTGCAGGAATGACAAACGGGGATCCCTTCATTCCTGAGAAGAAATATACGGTTGCAGTGAATTCCTACAGGGCAAACGGAGGCGGAGGTCATTTCCGCGAGGGTGCCGGAATAAAAAAGGATGAGCTGCTGTCAAGAAAGATCAGATCAACTGACCGCGACCTGAGATTTTATATGATCGAGTCTATCAGAAAAATGGGAAATATCGATCCGGCACCGAATGGGAACTGGAAGCTCGTTCCGGAAAATCTGACAGGCAAGGCAGTAAAAAAGGAGTATGAATTGCTCTTTGGAAATGATTAATAATAAACTATATATTAAAATGTTATGAAAAATGCTGTTTCTAAATTATTAATTCTGATCATTATAGTTCTTGTTTCAGGATGTGCTGAAAATGTTGGAAATGAATCAGGACGATCAGAAAAAAAACCAAAGAATATTATCATTTTCATTGGTGACGGTATGGGCGTTGCCCAGTTGTATGCCGGCATGACAAAATCGGGAAAAACATTCTTCCTTGAGCGCTTTCCGTACTCAGGCTTTAGTAAGACCTACTCTGCAGATGCATATATTACTGATTCTGCTGCCGGAGGTACTGCAATTGCCTGTGGTGAAAAGACAAATAACGGAATGATAGGAGTGAGGCCCGACAGCACTCTTCTGGTTTCTATTACTGAACTTGCTCATAAAAATGGCCTGGCTGCAGGTGTTGTAAGTACAAGCGCTGTAACTCATGCTACACCAGCTTCTTTTGTTGCACATAATGCCGGAAGGGGCAACTATGAGGAGATTGCTAATGATTTTCTTAAGGGTACAATAGATGTATTTATCGGTGGAGGAGAAAATCACTTCCGCAACAGGAAAGATGGTGCAGACCTTACTGTTCAGCTTAGAGAACAGGGATTTGATGTTGTCTATACACCTGAAGACATGAAGAAATCACAGTCGACAAAGCTCGCTGGTCTGCTTGCAAAGGAACACATGGCCAAAGCCTCAGAAGGAAGAAACGGATTGCTGACTGATATGACGAAAAAGGCCATTGAGACGCTAAGCAGGAACAAGAATGGATTTGTTCTTATGGTTGAAGGATCTATGATAGACTGGGGAGCTCATGAGAACAATCTTGATTATGTTACCTCCGAAACAATCGATCTGGATCAGGCAATTGGCGCAGCACTTGATTTTGCAACTGCAGACAGGAACACTCTGGTGTTTGTGACTGCCGATCATGAGACAGGTGGTCTTGTGCTGACAGGTGGTGATATTAAAACAGCTTCAGTTGAAGGCAAGTTTGCAGGATCAGACCATTCGGCAGTTATGGTTCCGGTATTTGCATACGGACCTGGTGCGGAAAAATTATCAGGTATCCATGAAAATACATTTTTTTACGGAGAGTTTACTAAGCTCCTTGGATTAAAGACAAGATAAGGTAAAATGAGTCTGAATACAGTAAGGGAAACAGAAGGTCAGAGACTTCCACTGGTAGAAGAGTTCTTCACATTGCAGGGAGAAGGATACCAGACCGGGCGAGCTGCCTATTTTATTCGCATCGGCGGATGCGATGTGGGATGTAGCTGGTGCGATTCTAAATACTCATGGAATCCTGATATTCATCCGCTTACTGACACAGACCTGATTGTTGAGAATGTTCTTAAATCTGGCACGGATTCTGTTGTTGTTACTGGAGGCGAGCCACTTATGTGGAACCTTGATTATTTATGCAACAGACTTAAAGAAAACAATATTAAAACATTCATTGAGACATCGGGAGCATATATGCTATCAGGAAAATGGGACTGGATCTGCCTTTCTCCTAAAAGGAAAATGCCGCCAGTAGGAGATATCTGTCTTAAAGCTGATGAACTGAAGGTTATTATCCAGGGAAGAGAAGATTTTGAATGGGCAGAAAAATACAGAAAACTGGTCAGCGCTAGTTGTAAATTATTTCTGCAGCCGGAATGGAGCAGATTCCGGCAGGTTATACCTGAAATTGTTGAATATGTTAAAAAAAATCCTGCCTGGAGAGTATCTCTTCAGGCACATAAGTACATGCATATTCCCTGAAACACTTCAGATAACGGGAATTAAACTGCTTGTCTTGCTGATTTTTGCTTTTATTTCTTGCTCAGTAAGCTCTCAGGGGCTGCACACTTCTTCAAATCGTGCAGTTAAAAATTACAATGAGGGCATGTCTGGGTATGACTACCTCGATTATAAAGTTGCTGAGACAAAATTCAGGGAAGCCCTGAAGGAAGATCCGAAGTTTTATGAAGCTCATATGATGCTCGGTGAGCTGTTTACAAAGCTTGGCAGGAATGCAGATGCAGCTGACTCTTACAGGGCTGCTGTTAAGATCGATTCACTTTATTACAAACCTGTTTTTTTCAGTCTTGCAAACGCTGAAATGAAATCAGGAGATTATGCCTCAGCACTTGTGCATTATCGTGTATACCAGGAGCAGAAGGGCGTTTCGGAGAAAAACCTTGCTCTGGCGCGTAAATACATAATTAACTGTGAATTCGCGGTTGAGGCAATGAAGCATCCGGTAAAATTCAGTCCGGTAAATATAGGGGAGGGCATTAATACAGAAGAAGATGAATACTGGCCCTCAATAACAGCTGATGGACAGACACTTATGTTTACCAGGCAGACAATGTCATATTCTGATCCCAGAACACCCTGGACAAAATCCCAGGAAGATTTTTATATAAGCAGGTTTACAGAAGGAAAATGGAATACTGCTCTCAATGCAGGATCACCGTTGAATACTACTCTGAATGAGGGAGCACAGACACTCGCTTCAAATGGTAATTACATGTTTTTTACAGCTTGCGATCGTCCGGGAGCGCTTGGAAGCTGTGATATATTTTTTTCTGCATATTCTGATGGGCAGTGGACCACACCGCATAACTTAAATGCACCTGTAAACACAGGATTCTGGGAATCCCAACCTTCTGTAAGCGCTGATGGAAAAACCCTGTTCTATTCAAGCAGCCGTCCCGGAGGATTCGGAGGAAAGGATATATGGATCGCCACTCTTGATACTGCTTCAAACTGGAATTACCCTGAAAATGCAGGAGACAGCATAAACACTGCCGGCGATGAAATGTCTCCCTTTATTCACTTCGATGGAAGAACTTTATATTTTTCCTCCGACGGACATCCCGGTATGGGAGGAGTTGACCTTTATGTATCAAGGATGCGTGCCGACAGCACCTGGGGAAAACCCTTAAATATGGGTTATCCGCTGAATACTTTCAATGATGAAATGGGACTTGTTATAGAATCTGGTGCCAACCGGGCATATTATTCAACTGTGAGGGAAAAGTCCCGCGGAAAGGATATTTTCTATTTTGATCTTGAAGAATATGTTCGTCCTGATCCAGTGGCATATCTGAAAGGAAAAGTCTATGACAGGGAAACAGGGGCATTGATAAAAGCTGAATATGAATTGATAAACCTTACTACTAAAAAAGTAACAGTTAAGAGTTCAACTGACTCTAAAGGCAATTTCCTGGTTTGCCTCCCTTCTGGTTTTAACTATGGAGTAAATGTGATAAAGCCTGGTTATCTTTTCTATTCAGAGAGTTTTCTTTTCGAAGGCATTCATTCAATTACCAAACCTTATATAAAGAATATTTACCTCAGCAGGCTGAAGGTTGGTGAAAAGATGATACTTGCAAAT
>CAZEYY010000133.1:5383-9221 GCA_964516485.1 uncultured Rikenellaceae bacterium | reverse complement strand
CTTATTCATTTGCAACTGATGCCCTTAAATACTGGACTGTTGATCTGAAAATTGCTCCTGAGCGAATAACACTGGGTGTACCATTTTATGGTTTTGATTTCACACCACCTGCCAGGTACATCAACTACAGTGAGATCATTGCAAATGATGTCTCTCTTGCTTATGCTGATTCAACAGGGATGAGATATTACAATGGTATTCCGACAATAGTTCAGAAGGTTAAGCTTGCCAGGGACTCAAAACTGGGAGGCGTGATGATATGGGAAATACCATGTGATGCAAACGGAGATCTGTCTTTATTACGCGCAATGGATCAGACACTTAAAGCCGGTGACTGCGATGTAAAAACCTTTTTCCGTGATGAAGACGGTGACGGATACGGAAATAAGGCAAAACCATTCCAGGCCTGCTCAGCTCCTGAAGGATATGTTGACAATATGGATGACAGGGATGATACAAATCCGCGGATAAAAAAGTAATATAACTATCTGAGAAACACATGCAATAAACCACTATGAAGCTGATATCCGCACTCAGGCCGCCTGATAACTGGAAACTCCCGGTTATTATCCTGCTTGGAATATTTACAGGTATGGGAATGTACCTGTTAAAAATATCAAATGCAGTTTCATATCTCGGCGATGAGCCTTCAACATGCACAAACTGTCATATAATGGCACCTCAGTACGCCACCTGGTATCACAGCTCGCACAGGGGAAAAACCACATGCAACGACTGTCATGTACCTCATAATAACGTATTTAACAAGTATTTCTTCAAGGCTAAGGATGGCCTGAGACATGCAACAATATTCACCCTCCGGAGGGAGCCACAGGTTATTTTCATCAAAGAGGCAGGCCGGGAGGCTGTTCATAAAAATTGCATAAGATGTCATTCCGGACTGCTTACAGACAGTAAATTGCTCCGCTACAATACAAACACACACAAATTCAGGCTTGAGCGAAAATGCCAGGATTGTCACCGCGAAACACCACATGGCAGGCTAAACAGTCTTTCTAGTGCACCCTGGGCAAGAGTGCCTTTGCCCGGATCATCAGTGCCTGAATGGCTTAAAGAAATGACGAAATAAAACCAAAATAATGTAGAACCATGAGATCAGTACAGGAAATACTCAAACACAAACCATGGATGGGATGGCTGATATTTGCAGCTACAGCCTTGCTTGTTTTTCTTCTTGGCATGCTGGCTTCGTCAGTCATGGAACGCCGGGCGGAAGCAGTTTTTGCCTATACCCCAAATGTCAGATTTTCTGATACTGAACCACGTAATTCTGTTTGGGGCGAATTATTCCCGCGGGAATATAATTCTTACATGAAGACTGCAGATACAAGCTTCCGGAGTAAATACAACGGGAACAAAATGGTTGACATGCTCGAAGAATCCCCGAGAATGGTTATTCTCTGGGCAGGATACGCTTTTTCGAAGGAATACAACCAGGGCAGAGGTCACTTTTATGCAATTGATGACATCAGATCTGTGCTAAGGACAGGAGCTCCATCAAAAGAGCTTCCGAGCCCTCAGCCGAATACCTGCTGGACCTGCAAAAGCCCCGATGTACCAAGGCTGATGAGCAAAACAGGACCGGCTGAATTCTACAAGGGCACCTGGGATACAAAAGGCGCTGAGATAATAAACGGCATAGGCTGCGCCGATTGCCACGACTCAAAAACAATGAACCTCCGGATATCACGTCCAGCTTTGATTGAAGCATTTCAGGCCATGGGAAAAGATGTTGCAAAATCATCACAGCAGGAAATGAGAAGCCTTGTCTGCGCCCAGTGTCATGTGGAGTATTATTTTAACAAGAAAATGACAGAAGGTGTAAATTATCTTGTTTTCCCATGGAAGAATGGCCTTGCTATTGAGGACATTGAAAAATACTACGACAATATTGAGTTTTCCGACTGGACTCATGCACTTAGCCGCGTACCAATGCTCAAGGCCCAGCACCCTGATTATGAAGTCTTTCAGACAGGGACTCATGCCTCGCGCGGAGTATCATGCGCTGACTGCCACATGCCATTCATGAGCGAAGGCGGACTTAAATTCACAAATCACCATATCCAGAGTCCTCTCAACAACATTTCAGGCTCATGCCAGGTCTGCCACCGCGAGGAGACTGAAAACCTTATAAAGGACGTTTACAGCAGGCAGGACAGGATTATTGAGAACAGGAATAAACTGGAGGAACTTCTTGTAAAATGTCACCTGGAAGCAAAAACAGCATGGGACAACGGTGCGAAGGAAGAACAGATGAAAGAGATTCTGAATGATATCAGGCGTGCCCAGTGGAGATGGGATTTCTCTGCTGCCGGTCACGGGAATTCATTCCACTCACCTGTTGAAACAGGAAGAATTATTTCCGGAGGTATCTCGTATGCAGCTGATGCAAGGGTGAAGCTTACCAGGGTGCTTTACTCCCTCGGATACAACAAGGAGGTGCCGTATCCGGATATCTCAACAAAAGAAAAAGCACAGGCCTTTATCGGACTTGACATGAATAAGCTCCGGGCAGAAAAGAAAGTCTTTGTTGAGACAATCATACCGGAATGGGACAAGGAAGGAAGCGAAAGGGAATTGACTTACCAGAAATAGCATCTTAATTACAGGAACATAAGTAAGATTTACGTCTTCCAATACAGGTTAAAATATGTTATCAGTTGATAATTATAGAAGAACAATATCCGCCCTGCTCCTTTCTGTGGTAATCCTTTCAACTGTCAGAGGGCAGGCAGAAAATTTCTATTTTACACGGACAGATGAGCCTGTTGAAAAGGCTTTCAGCCTTCTTGTACCGAAAGGTTGGATCACTGAAGGAGGGGCTATAAGAATTCTTGATCCCGATATTGCAGGAGCCAATAACATGGTTGACTGCAAATTTGACCTTACTGTAAAAAAGGACAGGGAAGGAAGTGTGATGATACGATGGATGCCTGAAATGATGTGCATTGATCAGGCCTATGCATGGGGTAACCCTGAAGGAGCAGTATTCAATAATTCACTTGTCAGGCGGAAAAGAGATCCTGTTGCCTTTCTTATTGAGGTAGCCATCCCTTATGCTCACCCCGGTGCGCGGAATGTTAAGCTGATAACAGCCAAACAGCTGCCAAGCCTGGCCGAATTGTACAGCAGTGGAGTTGATCCGGCAATGAGAATGGTAACAAACATGTCATATTATGCAGCCATGGCTGTATTCAGGTATGAGGAGAATGGTATCAGCTATGAGGAAAGAATGATTACGGTTATTGAGGACTACGGTAATGCCGGAGGAGGATTGTGGAAGAACAGACAGAGCATGCTTTTCAGATGCCCTGCAGGTGAGATGAGCAGATGGGAACCTGTACTTAATGTAATACAGAATTCAGGAATCTGGAACCTTAAATGGATTGCAGGAGAGGTTAATGGCCAGAGGCAAAGATCAGGCTTAATAGCAGCAACCCAGAAGGAGCTTCAGGAGATGGATAATGCTATAAATGAAAGCAGGAGAAAGACTTATTCGGAAATAAACAAGGACATGTACCTGACACTGACAGGACAAAATGAATACACCAATCCTTTCACGGGGAAGGTTGAAACTGATACCGACAGCTGGAAGAACCGCTGGATAAATCAGAATGGCGACATCATTTATTCCGATAATGCATCATATAATCCCAACAGTGATCCGGCTCTTCAGGTCACCGGATTCAAAAGATCAACACCAAGGCAGTAATAGCATAGCGGCGGGATGTGGCAATAAGCGGTATAGACAGGGAGTTACATTGAAATATTGAGCACAGCTGTTGCAGCATCTATTCCAGTTATGGTATAGTTGTGA
>CAZEYY010000133.1:0-5283 GCA_964516485.1 uncultured Rikenellaceae bacterium | reverse complement strand
ATTGCTTTCAGTCCCGAATAGCTATCGGGAGTATCTTTGATATATTGAGCACAACTTCACACCTTCACAGAACTTCACAGCATACGTTGTGAATTGCTTTCAGTCCCGAATAGCTATCGGGAGTATCTTTGATATATTGAGCACAACATATCCGAGATTAATAAATTGACACTGTGCACTTTATATCAAAATGCAGAAATTTAAAAATTATGTGCTCAAATAGCTCCCTGAAGTATTTCAGGGAGTTTTTTTCATTCCGGATGAGCTAAAAGCCTCGCAGAGGCTGTAATACTTTCAGGCAGGGCATCGCCCTGCTTTTAAAGACCAGAATTCCGCTTTAAGCCCCGTAGGGGCGAAATAAGAAATTTTCTATTCAGTTTTTTCCGGGATTTTATATCTTTAGTTGTGCTAATCTGAATAATATGTCTCAATCATTTGTAAAGTTTTATGCCCATATCGTATTTCATACAAAATACAGCAGGGATACAATTAAAGCGGATATCGAAAATGAATTATACTCCTACCTCGGCGGAATCCTGAAAAGTTGCCACTCCATACCCATAAAGATTGGGGGTACAACCGATCATGTTCATGTTTTGTGTACACTGCCAAAAACGATGAGCCTTGCTGACCTTACGGAAGAGATTAAGAAAAGTTCTTCAAAATGGATTAAGACCAAAGGACAGGCCTATGAAAATTTTTACTGGCAGCCAGGGTATGGTGGATTTTCAGTTGGATGGTCTCAGGTGGAACATGTAAAAAACTACATTATTAACCAGAAAGTCCACCATAAAAAAGTTACTTTTCTTGAAGAGTATAAAACTCTGCTTGATGAGCATGGTGTAGAGTATGATGAGAGATTTCTTTGAAAGTATATTACGCCCCTACGGGGCTTTCGGTGCGAGGGTTGAATCTGAACAGGGTGCTGCCCTGTCCGGATTATATTACAGGCCTGCGGCCTTAACTAACAGTATCTTTGACATATTGCCTTTGGTGTGTTCCGGAAGGGCAAAGCTCTTCAAAAGGCTACTTCACTGACTTTAAGCCCCGCAGGGGCGAAATAATCCTCATCACATCATTTTGCAACAGACAGTACCTCTTTCCTGAATGCCTTTACCCAGCCCGGAACTGCATTGTAAAAAATTATCACAACACATACCAGTATAACTAGGGTAAGTATAAGATTTATAATTCCCGGAAGCGCTGTGGCAGGCGAAGAGACCATGGGAAGGTAGATATTTTTAATATTAAGTATGGCTGCCGTGATAGTTGTTACACCTACAAACAGCATTGGGACTATAGTTATCCAGGCATATCTTATCCTTCCACGGTTAATCACAAAGGAAGTCCCGACAGCAAGGGCTATTGTTGCAAGCAGTTGATTAGCCGTTCCAAACATGGGCCATATTGTTGACACCGAGCCGGTATAAATAAAATAAGCCCATGCAAACACCACTATGCCGCTTGCAAGAAGATTACCGGGCAGCCAGTCTGTTCTCCCGAATGGCTTGTAAGCCCGTCCAAGTGCTTCCTGCAGAAGGAACCTTCCTATCCTTGTTCCCGCATCAATTGTTGTAAGGATGAAGAGAGCCTCGAACATAATGGCAAAATGGTACCAGTACGACATCAGGTGATCCATGCCGGGTATTGATGAAAAAATATAGGCCATACCCACTCCCAACGATACTGCTCCCCCTGTTCTGCCGGCAATCTTCTCACCAACAGCCTGAGAAAGCTGATCGAGGTTGGATTCGGTAAATCCCATCGCATGAAGCCTGGGCAGAAGAGCCTGAAACTTTTCGACAGGTACATTTATCTGGAAATAATCAAGAGGCAGGAGGCTTGTTGCAGCTATCAGCGCCATTATACTTACAGCTCCTTCAGTAAGCATTGAACCAACTGCAATAGCTTTTATATCAGCCTCTTTCATTATCATTTTCGGAGTTGTCCCGGAGCTTACAAGTGAGTGAAATCCCGAGATAGCACCACAGGCAATCGTAATAAAAAGGTAAGGGAACAGCTTCCCGGGTATTATAGGACCTCCTCCCTTTGTGAACTCAGTAACTGAAGGCATCTTAATCTCAGGTGCCACAATTATAAGTCCGACAGCAAGCAGACCAATTACTGAGATCTTCATTATAGAGCTCAGGTAATCGCGGGGTGAAAGCAGAAGCCACACGGGAAGCACAGATGCAAAGAAACCGTATATGGCAATAAGTATTGTGAGAGTTTTGTGATCGAATGTGAACCATGATGCAAATTGCGATTCAGGTATATATCGCCCGAAAATAACTGCCATAATCAGCAGTATTATTCCAATAACAGTTCCATCAGCAGTTTTGCCTTTCCTTATTTTGAACATCCATACTCCCATGAACAATGCAATAGGTATTGTCATTGCTATTGTAAAGGTACCCCATGAACTTTCTGCCAGCGCATTTACAACAACAAGACCGAGCCCGGCCATAGCAACAATAATAATTATGATAATCGCAACGGATGTTGTAATCCCTCCTGCCCTGCTGATCTCCGTGCGCGCTATTTCAGCAAGCGACTTTCCGTCGTGCTGTACTGATGCTGTCAGGATCACAAAGTCATGAACGGCTCCGGCAACAACAGCTCCTATAATCATCCAGAGAAAGCCCGGCATGAATCCGAACTGAGCTGCCAGTACCGGACCAACAAGCGGCCCTGCTCCGGCAATTGCAGCAAAATGATGGCCGAACAGCACCCATTTGTTCATCGGGTAATAATTCTGGCCGTCATATAACCTGTGAGCAGGCGTCTGTGCAAGATCATTGCGCACAGCTACCTTAGCTGCTACAAAGCTGAAATAGAACCTGTAGGCCAGGGCAAACAAGGCTACCGTCCCTATTACAAATGGCATGGCGTTCATAAAAGCTCAGTTCTTAAATGAATCGTCAAAATAGTCATTTCCCGAATTCTGACAAATGATTTTCTGATTGTTTATTTTGCCCTCGTGATCCTCTGGCTTATCGGCTGGTTGATTGTTATAGGCACCTGCTCTTCAATAGTTATGCACGAATCGAGATGAAGAGCCTTTATGTCTGATATGCATACAAGGCGCGACAGGCTGTGAAGTGTAAGGGTGAAATTCTCACTGTTTGAAAGGTTGTAATCACGAGGCATTATCCTGTCGATAAGGACGAACTTGAAGTCGGCCGGAAGTTCATGCCGCCTCAGTGAATCATAGCTGCTTTGAAGCTTAATCTCACCTGCATTAACCATATCTTCAAGTATCTCGCGGAAATAAAGGTTTATCTTAGGTTCCACCTTGAAACCAAGATTGAAATCAATCCTTATAAGTATTCCAGGTATAATTTGTGTTACCTTGTATTCAAATGTATTTGGCTCATCAACTACATTCACATGCAGGAACCAGTATGTATCAGCCCTTTTCGGCTGCTTGTGAAAAATAGAATATATGACCTTTGATTCAACCTGATCGATCCTGTTTGCTTTAATTATATAGACAAGATTTGTTGCTATCCTGGGAACAGACTCATCTGCCGACAAATCCTTCAATGGTTGGATATATTTTTCAAGAAATGTGAAAGTAACGTAGCGGTTTTTCAGCTTCCTTCCAAAATACCATCCGTACATTATTATGAAGAACACTGAAGCAACAAGTATTGTGAACCAGCCACCATCGTTGAACTTATGAAGGTTTGCTATCAGGAAGCTGCTTTCAATCGTGAGGTATACCATAAAAATGATCAGTACAAGCCTGTGATTGACTCCTTTCTGATACAAATAATATGTCAGCAGGAAGGTAGTCATTAGTTCAGTGAGGTTTATTGCAAGACCATAAGCGGCTTCCATATTTGCCGACGCCCTGAAGAAGATAACAACAAGGCTGCAGGCAAACCACAGGTACCAGTTTACAAAGGGAAGGTAAACCTGCCCTTTAACATGAGTAGGATTGTGAACTCTCACCTTTGGCCACAGGTTAAGCGAAATAGCTTCCTTAACTATTGTAAATGAGCCGCTTATAATTGCCTGACTGGCAATAATTGATGCAGCCGTGGCAGCAATGATGCCCGGAATGAGAAACCAGGAAGGCATTATTGCAAAGAAGGGATTAACACCTGGCTCCGGCTTACCATGCTCAAGCAGCCAGGCTCCCTGTCCGAAATAATTCATCAGAAGCGACACCTTTACAAAAAGCCAGGCTACCTGAATATTTGAACGCCCGCAATGTCCAAGATCAGCATACAGAGCCTCAGCTCCCGTTGTACAGAGAAAGACTGCTCCCAGAAGTACAAAGCCGCCGGGGTATTCACTGAGCAGTTTGAAAGCATATACAGGATTTACAGCCTTAATTATCTCGGGCATTCTGACAAAGTGCAGTATGCCCATAACAGCAAGGATGCCAAACCACAGAACCATCAATGGACCAAAGGAACTGCCAACCTTGTTTGAGCCGAACTGCTGTATAAAAAACAGTATGGCAAAAATGAACAGTACTATAGGAACAACCGGAATCTCGGGATTCAGCAACTTTAAACCTTCAACTGATGATGTAACTGTAATAGCCGGAGTAATAACACCATCGGCCAGCAGTGCCGCTCCCCCAATCATTGTAAGAAGCGCCGCCCATGATGTCTTTCTGCGTATCAGCGCAAACAGCGACAGTATGCCGCCTTCTCCGTTATTGTCAACCCTGAGGGCAATTATTATATACTTTGTAGTTGTTTGCAGTGTGAGTGTCCAGAAAATGCATGAGAGGGAACCATAAATAAGAAGGTCGTTGAATTCAGCTCCACCGCCAACTATTGCCTTCATCACATATAAGGGGCTGGTCCCGAGATCACCGAATACAATGCCCAGAGTTACAAGAACACCTGCTGCAGACAACTTCTTGATATCCAGACGCTTTTCTGTGCCTTCCATAAATATTAAATGACAATCCCGGTTTAGCTCAAATGGAAAAACAGGCAAATATAGCAATAAATATCCTTAGAATTGCATTGAACTGCGGGCCTTCCAGCTTATGTAAAGCTCAACCACCTTGTTGTAATTGTCAATTCCCTGGGCTACATTATTTCCCTTAAGATATGCATCATAAACCTTTTCGTGAGCTTTTTCCATTGCTTCATTCTGAATTCCATAGTAATACCGCTGCCTGAATCTCAGTTCTTCAAGAACCCTGCTGTCAAGGCTTTCAAGATAAGCCCTGTAATCGTCAAGGTATTGTGCATCCTCAAAAAAATAGAGCATAAGGCAGAAGGCTGCGGAATACCTGAGTCTCTGATCCTCTGA
>CAZEYY010000132.1:0-9365 GCA_964516485.1 uncultured Rikenellaceae bacterium | reverse complement strand
ACGGAGGCTGGAAGGATGACTTTGAAATATCAACCGGAAAATTCGGCATGAAAGGTATCAGGGTTTTTCCACAGTATCATGACTATGAAATCACTGATCCTGCATTCATAGAACTTGTCAGCAAGGCAAGGGACAAGAATATCCCTGTTGCTCTTGATATCCGCATGGTCGACAGCAGACAGCGATCATGGATGGATATCCCTGTATATACACCTGGTGAAAAGAAGGACATAATATATAAGGAGTGGCAGCTGAAGAATATTGTACCAATAATCCAGGCAGTCCCAAATGCAAAATTTATTATTGTCAATGTGGCAAACGGACTTAACCTGAGCGCTGAGGAAACAGAACTCTTCAGGAAAACTGATCTGTTGTTTGATACTTCAGGCAGGTCAATGTCTGATCTGCCTGCCCTTATAAGCAGATTTGGCAAGGAAAAATTTGCCTTTGGTTCACATTCTCCAATACTGGATTACCTTTCAGGGAGGATCAGGATTGAGTATATGAATGATTCTGAGGCTGATGAGGCTACAAAGGAGATGATCAGATCGGGTAATGCAAGGAGAATTATCGGCATCTGATAAAATAGTTTGCCACCAGGACACAAAGTCACAAAGTAGGAATTACTGACTTACAGATTTTTGGTGAACCTTGGTGTACTGGTGCCCTGATGGCAAAAATTGTAATACGAAACCGGCTCATAATCTTACTGGTATGAAAAAGAAGCACTTTTTAATTCTTATTCTGCTTATCCCGGCTTTTGGTATATTATACGGTCAGAAAAAGGATTCAGTTCTTAACAAGATCGCCTCTCTTAAACCCGATGCAGAAAATCTTGATGTATTCCAGCAATGGGTGAAATGGAATAATCCGGGAAATATGCTTCTCAGCATGCTTACCAGGGAAGCAGCGTTGCTTTACGATAAGCGGTCTGCTGAAGTAGCCCTGATAAAAACCGGTCAGGAATGGAAGGAACGGCAGAAACTGGCAGAAGACAAACTCAGTGACATTATAGGGCCCTTCCCTGAAAAAACACCACTTAATGCAAAAATATTAAGTGTAATAAAGAGGGATGGATACAGGATTGAGAAGATCGTTTATGAATCTTTCCCGGGCAGCTATGTTACCGGAATACTTTACGTTCCGGAAAAGATGAAGGGAAAAGTGCCTGCAATACTTAATGTGATAGGACATAACCAGGAGTCATTCAGGAATGATCTATACCAGGTTATTAATTACAACCTTGTCATGAAAGGCATCATGGTCTTTGCAATCGATCCGCCTGGCCAGGGTGAGCATGTCCAGAATTTCGATACAAAGGTCAATTTCTCATCAGTGGGATATTCTGTGGTGGAGCATAATTATTTCGGGAATTATGCTTTCCTATCGGGATATTCATGTGCAAAATACTTCATCTGGGACGGCATAAGGGCAATCGACTATCTCGTTTCAAGAAAAGATGTTGATCCTGAGCGTATTGGAATGACCGGATGGTCGGGAGGTGGTACTGTGACCAATTTTGTTGCAGCCTTTGACAAAAGGGTAAAGGTTGCTATTCCCTGCAGCTGGGCTAATGCTAATAAACGCCTCCTCGAGACAAAAGCAGCTTCAGATGCAGAACCTACTCTGTATCACAGCTTTAAAATGGGAGTAGGAGTAGAGGACCTTATCGAACTGAGGGCCCCTAAACCAACAATGCTTGTCTTTGTATCACGCGATGAATATCTCTCGCTCCAGGGTGCCAGGGAAACGTATGCTGAAGCAAAAAAAGCTTTCACTGCCCTTGGAGCAGCAGATAATCTTATACTTCTTGAAGATGACTCAAAACACTGGCTCACTCCAAAGATACGGCTGGCCATGTATACCTTCTTCATGAAGAATTTCAATATGAAAGGTGACCCGGCAGAAATTGAAGCTGAGGTCTTTCCTCGTGAGCAGCTTAATGTCACCCCCACCGGACAGATTGCAACTTACCTCGGAGGCGATATGATATTCGATGTGAATAAAAAAGTTGCTGAAAAGCAGGTTGCAGAGCTTAAGAAAGCACGGCAGGAGGACAGTGACCATCTGGCAAAGGTTAGGTCTAAGGCGTTGCAATTATCAGGATATGAGGCATTTACGGGAGAGAATAATAAGTTCCTGATAAACGGAAGATACCAGCGTGATGGTTATACAATGGGAAAGTATGCTATTGAGGTAAATGATGAATATGCTATACCTGTCCTGTTGTTTATTCCGGATGACGGGAAGGAAAAGCATCCTTCCGTCATCTGGCTGAATCCTAAGGGTAAATCAGCTGATGCGCTGCCGGGAGGAGAGATTGAAAAAATTGTAATGAAGGGATATGTTGTTGCTGCTGTTGATCCCCTTGGAATCGGTGAAGTAAAAAACACTGCAGGCAGGGAACATACCGACAGCTATACAGCGTTGCTCACCGGGAGAAGTATCCCGGGCATAAGGGCAGCCAATATTATCAGGGTGGCAGATGCCCTGTGCGGTGTCGCAGCAGTCGATCCTTCATCGATAGGAGCCCTTGGTATCGACGAACTTTGCATTCCACTGATATTTGCAGCTTCATTCAGTAATAAACTGCAGAATATTGTGCTTTGCGGTACTCCGGCCTCTTACAGTTCCGTAGCGCTGAACAGGGATTACAGGCTGGGATTTACTGTCAGGGAAAACGGAGGTTACTGGCATCCCTATGAAGTAGATTTTACCTGGGGTGTCGGCGGAGCCCTGACAGCCTTTGACCTGCCTGACCTGATTGCAACTATTGCGCCACGCAAGGTGCTGATCTCAGGCATGAAGAATCAGCTTATGCAGACTGCAGGCAAAGTATTGACTGATTCGGAAACTGAATATCCGGCCTCGGTTTACAGGTCTTTGAATGCAGCTGATAACCTGAGGGTTTTACCTGCAGGTGGAAATTATGGTGAATTGATCAACTGGGCATTTAGCGGTAAATAGTTATTGTGGAAATTGACTATCGCAATTGATTTTCAAGCATCTTTTGATTCTTTATGAAACATTCCTGATACTCAATTAAAAAAGTTCTGATTATGAAAGGGATATATATTACACTGGCAGGCCTTGCGGCAATAATTCTTCTGACTACTTACTGCTCACAGGATCAGTCAGGAAGAAAAATGCTTTTAAATAAGAAGCAGTATCTTGAAAAACCCGGACTTACAGTACTTGCATTTCATGATTACTATCCAAGCGGTCATCAGGGCGGGATAGAGATCATACAACATGGTGAAAGAATAGCATCCAATGGTTTTATCAGGATGCAGCCTGTGAACGGCAAAAAGCTCCCTGATCCTCTTACTGCCGTTCGTGAGCTTGATTCTGTAAACAACATAATAAAGTCGACGGTCAGTTATGCCGACTTTGGATTCACATATTCGGTAAGGATTTGGCCTGAAGGCGATAATATCCGGCTGGCAGTTGACCTTGAAAAACCTCTGCCTGTAGAATGGGAGGGCAAGCTTGTTTTTGATCTCGAGTTTTTCCCGCCGCTGTACGCAGGTAAGTCGTGGCAGTTAGGTGAATCTTTCGGATATATCTCAAAACAGACCCTGGGACAGAAATTCAGGGATGCTGAAGGCAATTACCATCCTGTACCTATGGGATCGGGAAGAATCTTTACCCTTGCCGGCGAAGATCCTGAAAGAAAGGTTGTTATCGAAAGTCCGGGGGCTGACCTTATACTGACTGATAACAGGAGTACAGGTTACGGGAACTGGATTTCCGTAAAAACGCTTATCCCCGGAGGTGTTACAGGGAATGCAGTTGAATGGACAATTACACCTAACGTGATGCCCGGATGGACAAGGAAGCCGGTAATCTCTGTATCACAGGTGGGTTATCATCCGGACCAGGTCAAAAAAGCAATTATTGAGCTTGACCGCTGGAATAGAAAGACCGGGAAGGTGAAGCTTGTGAAAATCGGAGAAGGCGGAAAGAACAGAGAAGTCCTTTCTGCAACTCCTTCTGACTGGGGCAGTTTCCTGGCTTACGATTATTCAGTATTTGATTTCTCTTCCGTTACAGAACCAGGAATGTACCTGGTGACATACGGAAATACCAGCTCGTATCCCTTTGCCATCAAAAAGGATATCTTCAGCAGCGGGGTATGGCAGCCAACACTGGAAGCATATTTCCCGGTGCAGATGTGTCATGTAAAGGTTAAGGACAGGTCACAGATATGGCACGGAACCTGTCATCTTGATGATGCTCTTCAGGCACCACTCGACTGGCAGCATGTTGACCAGTATCATCAATACCCTGCAAAAGATACAAAATATGATGTACAGACTCCGGTCCCTTACCTTAACGTGGGAGGCTGGCATGATGCTGGTGATGATGACCTTGCAGCCGGATCACAGGCTAGTACCACTAATTATCTTGTTCTTGCCTACGAACTGACTAAGAATCAGACTGATCAGACTTATGTGAGTTTTGACGACAGGTTTGTTGAGATGTACAAACCCGACGGAATTCCGGATTTTCAGCAGCAAATCAAACAGGGAGCACTCAACCTTCTTTCAGGTTACCGTGCAGCAGGTCATAGTTTCCACGGTATAATTGCAAACAGGGAAGGCAGAAATATTACCGGAGACTGGGCATCTCAGACAGATGGGCTTTACTATGATTCAAAGCTTAAGCCAAACCAGAGAACCATGACTCATTCAGGAGTAAATGATGACAGGTGGGCTTTCACAAACAGGGATACCGGGCTTGAGTATAAGATTGCAGCTGCCCTTGCAGCTTCCAGCCGTGCACTTGCCGGATTTGATGACAAGCTTGCAAAAGAATGTATTGAGACAGCGAAGAAGGCTTGGGAGTATGAGCAGACGCATGATCCTGTACTTACTCCTGCAGAGTATGTTCCCAGGGATACAAAGGTTCAGGAGATACTTTCAACATCTGAACTTCTCTATACAACAGGTGAAGAGAAATATGCAAAACACCTGAAGGAGTTGCTTCCGGAAATTGAGAAAAGTGCCTCACGCAGCGCATGGAGTGTGGCAAGAGTTACTGATAAACTAAATGATGAGGCTTTCAATCAGAAAATCAGAGCAGCTCTTGAAGCATACAAGCCAAAGCTCGATTCAACACTGGCCTCAACACCATTCGGAGTACCATGGAGACCTGCAATATGGGGCATCGGATGGAGCATACAGGAATTTGCGATGCAGCATTATTATCTTGTAAAGAAATATCCCGATCTGTTTGATCGTGAGCCTGTTCTGAATGTAGTTAACTATGTTCTGGGATGTCATCCTGGTTCAAGCACCTCGCTTGTCTCCGGGATTGGTCCAAGATCAATACTTATTGCATTTGGTGTGAACAGGACAATGGAAGGTTATATACCGGGAGGTATGGTTTCAGGTACCGCGCTCATCAGGCCCGATTTCCCTGAACTTAAGGAGAATACGCCGTACCTGTGGCAACAGACCGAATACGTGATGCCTGGCGCAGCTACATATATTTTCTGCGTTATGGCAGCTGATTTGTTGCTGGGAAATTAACAGGTAAATATTATAAATAACACAGCACTGATTATAAAATCAATTTTTTATTACCTTTCAGAACCTAAAACATTAATTAAACCTTAGCAGTAATGAAAAAGACTACCTCCTGGATGCTGACTATCCTCAGAATATTTGTCGGCTGGCACTTCATGTATGAAGGAATAACAAAGCTCATTAATCCCGGATGGACTGCCAAATACTATCTGATGGGATCAAAATGGATCTTTGCTGATATTTTTCATTCAATGGCCTCGTCACAGGGAGTTATGAATATTGTGGATTTCCTCAATATCTGGGGTCTTATCCTGATCGGCTTATCCCTCATTATAGGATTGTATGTCAGGTGGTCTTCAATTGCCGGCGCAGTGCTGCTTTTTTTCTATTTTGTTGCTTATCCACCAATACTCGGATATACCTTCGGCGCAATAACAGAGGGTACTTACCAGTGGATTGACAAGAACCTCATAGAACTTGTCATGCTTATTGTATTTGCCTCTCTTCCTGTTGATTTCATGTTTGGCGGAGATCGCTGGATGAAGAACTGGAAGGAAGAAAAACCTAATGCTCCAGTGCCTTCTGAAAAGAAAGACGGCGGCTATTCTGATAAAAGAAGAGAACTGCTGCGCGACCTTATAAGTGTTCCTTTCCTCGGAGCATTTGCCTACGTTGTTTACAAGAAAAACAAATGGGACAGCTTTGAGAAGAAATATCTTACTGAAAAGCCCGATGCAGTATCAAGTGCAACATTGAAAAGCTTCCAGTTCACTTCTCTTGAATCTCTAAAGGGACAGGTGCCAAAAGGCAAAATCGGAGACATGGAAATCAGCAAGATGATGATGGGTGGTAACCTTATCGGAGGCTGGGCTCATGCACGCGATCTTATTTATGTTGATAAGCTTGTGAAAATGTATCACACTGATGAAAAGGTCTTTCAAACACTGATGCTTGCTGAAAAATGCGGAATAAATTCAATCATTTCAAATCCTGCACAGCTGAGAGTTATTCAGAAATACAAGCATGAAACGGGAGGCCAGATCAAATTCTTTTCCGACTGCGGAGCCGGTAAGGATTTTCTTGAAGGAATTGAAATATCTATTAAGGGTGGTGCAGATGTCTGCTACAGCCACGGAGGAAAAACTGATATAGCAATTTTTAACAAGCAGCCCGGCATCTTCGACGAGCTTAAGAGAGGACTCGACCTTATACGAAAATATGGCAGACCTGCCGGTATAGGCGCACACAGGATAGAATCGGTGATGGCCTGTATCGAGAACGGTGTCATCCCTGATTTCTGGGTGAAAACCCTTCATACTCACGATTACTGGTCAAGACAGGTCGATATTGAAAACAGGGACGTTCCGGAACAGGGGTTCAGAGACAATAATTTCTGCCACAAGCCACAGGAAACAATTGATTTCATGGCTACTCTCGATCAGCCATGGATAGCCTTTAAAACTCTTGCAGCAGGCGCTCTGAAACCGGAGAATGGATTTAAGTATGCATTTGATAATGGTGCCGACTTTATCTGTGTGGGAATGTATGATTTCCAGATAGTTGATGATGTGAATATTGCTCTGAACGTACTTGCAAACGTCAATCGCACACGGCCCTGGAGAGGTTAATATTTAGTTTCATAATCTTTAATACCTGACCGATGAAGAAAATCATCCTCTGTTCGTCTGTTGCATTTTTTGTCCTGCTGTACTCAGGGTGTACAGCAAAAGTCGGAAACAGGCAGACTTTATCATTAAACGGGACCTGGCAGCTTGCAGAGGGCAAGAAGGACATTATGCCTCCGGTTTATAATCATACTGTTCCTGTTCCGGGTCTGGTAACCCTTGCCCAGCCGGCAATTGATAATGTTGCTCCGCCTGTTCCTGACAGGTACTCCGACAGAAATCCAAATAATTACTACCCGCAGCAGGACAGCATCAGGGATGCCTACTGGTACAGGAGGACTGTAACTATTGCTGACGACAGTCCTGATGTAGTACTTCTGAAGGTCGGAAAAGCAATGTTCGGCACAAAGGTTTATGTGAATGGCACCCTGGCAGGAGAACATCTTCCAAGCTTTACACCTGGCTATTTCAACCTCAGGGGCTACCTGAAAAAAGGTGATAATGAGCTTGTTATAGCCGTGGGATCATGCCGTAATTCACTTCCTGAAGACATTCCTGACGGATTTGATTATGAAAAGGTCAGGTATATTTCAGGTATCTATGATAATGTTGAACTTATCCTGAGCTCTTCTCCTTTTATAAGGAATGTACAGGTTGCACCGGATATAAAAAACAAGTCAGCAAACATAAGGGCCACTATACTGAACTCAGGCGCTGAAGTTGCCTCAAAAGTGAAATTTATTATCAAAGAGTTTAAAACAGGTACGATAGCCGGTGAATATGAAACAGAGAAAACTGTCTTTGTTGGTGAATCTGAAAAGCAGATTGATGTTACAATTCCCGTTTCAGGATGCACATTCTGGTCACCTGAAAATCCCTTCCTGTATACCCTTGAGGTTTATACTAATGCTGACAGTTATAAAACCCGTTTTGGAATGAGGGAACTCAGGTTCAATCCTGAAACTAACATGGCTGAACTTAACGGAAAACCATATTTCCTGAGGGGAACGAATATTACACTCTACCGGTTTTTTGAAGATCCGCAGTGTGTTAATCTGCCATGGAATTATCAGTGGGTGAGGGTAATGCATCAGAAGTTCAGGGAGGATATGTTCTGGAACTCATATCGCAACTGCATTGGATTCCCTCCTGAGGAGTGGTACAACATCGCCGATGAGGAAGGTTTCATGATCCAGGATGAATTCCCGATCTGGTATGGAGCTCCGGGCTGGAATAAGTGGACCAAAAAGCTCGATGCAGGAAAACTGGCTGCTGAATACAGGGAATGGATGGAGGAACGATGGAACCATCCCAGCGTTGTGATCTGGGACGCCAGCAATGAGAACCTTCTCACTGAACCTTCTGTTGACTCTGCAATAGCAATGGTGAGGAATCTTGATATGTCAGGAAGATCCTGGGACAACAGCTACACCACCTCACGTGAACCCGGTGATATCTTTGAATCACATCCCTATCATTTTTCAAATCCCGAGTTCAGGCTCAGGGATATTGCGAAGGCAAGCATAATACCGGAGGGAAACAATTCCAGGAATCCACTTACAAATCCGGTAATAATAAATGAATATGGCTGGCTGTGGCTTAACAGGGACAGCAAACCTACCACCCTCACAGCAAAACTGTATGAAAACCTGCTTGGCAAAAACTCAACGCCGGAACAGAGATGGGAACTGTATGCTAAATATACTGCTGCTGAAACAGAATTCTGGAGATGTCATAGAAAAGCAGCCGGAGTACTCCATTTCACAGCCCTTGGATATGACAGACCTGACGGACAAACATGTGATAACTGGACAGATGTTGCCAACCTGGTCTGGGAACCAAATTTCTATAAGTATGTGAGAGCATCTTTTGCTCCTGTGGGAGTCATGATTGATTTCTGGGACGAAACAGTAAAAAAGGGAGTTAAAATACCTGTTCCTGTAATTGCAATTAATGATCTTGAAAAAGCCTGGTCGGGAATGGTTGTAATGCGCCTTAAACTTGACGATAAGGTTGTTCAGGAGAAAAACCTGAGCATTATGGTTCCTGCATTTGGGAAAAGTGAATTCGGTTTCTCGCTTGAACCAGTAAGAACATCCGGTTCATATACCCTTGAGGTTATGCTCACAGGCACGCCCGCAGGAAACATAAGCAGCATCAGACATTTTAAGATTTAATTTGACAAGTAATTGTAAATGAAGTATTTAAT